>CBDUXC010000290.1:0-3455 GCA_965371065.1 uncultured bacterium | reverse complement strand
GGAAGTTCCCAACGCCCGTTCAACGAGGACGAGGGTCGGACCTTCACGTCCGACCGGTCGGCGAAGCCGACGTTACAAAACGGATTTAATCTCTGGACGAGATTAGTAACCTCGTCCACAAAAAACTACGGTCGGCGGCTTATAAGTAGCCGCTATCCGGACTTGTAACATATCGGGGAGATTAGTATGGACTTGAGTAAGTACACCCTTAAAGACGTGGTCCTGACCGCGATGAAGAGCGAGGTCGAGAGCCGGGCGGTTTACGAGAAACTCGCCGACCGGGTTAAGAACTTTATGCTCAAGGACCGGCTCAAGTTTCTGGCCGGCGAAGAAGCGAAGCACTATCGCTTCTTCGAGGAGTTTTACGCCAAAGAGTTTCCGGGCGAGGAAGTCGTGTTGCCTGACGAGAACCCTGTCCCACTTCCGTCGGTCCTCGTTTACGACGAAGCGATGCCGATAAGCGAGGTTATATCGAGCGCTATGGAAGCCGAGTTGGCGGCCCGGGACTTCTACACTGCGATGGCCGGGCTCTTCGCCGACCGGGTAGAGACGCGGAATATGCTCCTTTACATCGCGAAGATGGAGCTGGGGCACTATAAGCTGCTCGAGCACGAGAAAGAGCTCGCCGAGGAGTTCGAGACCTTCGACGTGGACTGGCCGATGGTCCACGAGGGTCCTTAAGAGATAGAATACGAGAAGACGGCCCGCTTAAAGTGAGTAAACAGGGGTGAGGAGATTGATTAAGGAAAAGGTACAAAGCGCGTTGAACGACCAGCTCAATTGGGAGCTTTATTCGGCGTACATTTACTTCGCGATGGCCGCGCACTTCGAGTCGGTCAACCTCCCTGGGTGCGCTAACTGGATGAAGGTGCAAGCCCAGGAGGAGATGACCCACGTGATGAAGTTCTACGACTTCGTAAACGAGCGCGGCGGCCGCGTAACGCTTGCGGCGGTCGAGGCGCCGCCGACCGAGTGGGATTCGCCGCTGGCGGCGTTCGAGCACGCGTACGGACACGAGCAGGGAGTCTCCGAGCGCATCAACAAGCTTGTTGGACCTGGCGGTCGCCGAGAGCGACCACGCCACCAACGGCTTCCTCCAGTGGTTCGTTACCGAACAGGTGGAGGAGGAAGCGTCGGTCGACGAGATAGTACAGAAGCTCAAGCTCGTGGGGAAAGAAAGCGGCGGGCTCTTTATGCTCGACCGGGAGTTGGCGCAGCGCGTCTTCGTGCCGCCGGTGGCCGCGGAAGGTACAGCAGGCGGTTAGCGGCGCCTTTTACGCGGAAGGGATTTATCGGCTTACGGGGGTAAAGCCTGAAATCCGTTCGCCCGAGCGCTGTTACTACGTGCGGGGCGGCGAGTCGCCTTCCGTTTATACGGCAAAGACTAAACGGCCGGATAAAAGCCCGGCCGTTTTTTATTATTAAGTAGTTCCGTAGAACGTCGAAAAAACGACATTCGCGCCGGTTTTCTGCTATAATATCTCCGAAAGGGGAGTAGACGGCTATGAAATTGGGATACTTGGTAGGGGTTTTAACGGTAACGTTAACGCTTGTCGCGTCCGCGTCCGCCAGGACCGTAATACTCGATACCGACGGGTCCGAACTGGGCCGCGTGAAGGACGGCGGGGCGATTACGAACGGCGACTTCGAGATCGGGAAAATCGACGCGGAGGCGGGCGTCGTTTACGACTCCGCGGGCGGGACGATGGGCTATCTTGACGGCGGGACCGTATACAACGCCGGGCGCCAGGTGCTCGGTTATTATGAAGAGCCGGAAGGTAGAGTACTCAACGCCAATCGCGCTGTTATCGCGAAGCTGAAGGACGACGGCGCGATAGTGAACGACGTCGGCGTCGAGGTGGGCCGCTGGCGCGGCAAGAAAGACGCCCGGGCCGTGGCCGTGTTCGCGTTCTTCTTCAATCGGTTTATATAGCGGCCGTGTCGTGCCCGGCTTTTCAGGACGTTCCTCTTTCCTCCTCGATTTTCTCCAGTACGGCCCGCGTTATCTCTACGTTCGGGCCCTTCTTAACCGGCTCTGTGTACTTTTCGGCGGACCGTTCGGCTTCGTAGTAGCGCTTCGAGTCGGTAGATGAGTTCGCGAGGTTGGTGTTTACGGGAAGGTTTCTCGACGTGAACAGGAAAACCGGGGCACTAAGGCCCCGGTTCTATTTTTAACAGCGATGACGAGTATTAGTGGAATTTTACTTTTATCTCGCCAACCGATGCGGTTCCTATACCGACGCCCCCGATTTCGATCGGGTTGTCCCAGCTTTGTTCGGACTCGTCGCCGAAATAATAGACGGCCGTATCGGCTGCTTCGTAACCGCCGACGGCGTAGCTAATCGTATAGTTCCCGTGGCCCGTACGCGTGCCGGGCGTTATGTTCACGAAGAAGTCCACGAGGTAAGCTCCTCCGCCGCCGTCCATGTCGTACGTACTGGACGTACGCCACACTTGCCATTCGTAGTCGGCCGGGCACGGATGGGTAGCATCGTACGTGGCATGCGCCATGTTCCGGCCCAAGTCCCCCGTGTCAACGATGGTACCGTCGGAGAACGGGTCCGGCGCGTCGTACGTACCGCCGTCCACGGAGAACGAGTCCGGTAGCATTATAGCTATACAACCGTAACCCGGGTTGTAGTCGCCGGCGTTGTCGATTTCGGTGTTTACCGTAACCGTGAACTGGGCGCCTTCGTCGACTTGTGTCGGTTGGTTGTGCCCCAGAATCCGGCAGCCGACCGATCCTAATATGGCTACAGCGATTACTGATATAGCCACCGTAAGAAGTACGTTCCGCATTTGTTGCCTCCTATTATTAGGGTTAAGTGATTCGAACGTTCTATATTAATACATTTTCGGGAAAAGTCAAGTAAAAAGTACAGCCGCGAATCCGTAAATCGAAGCGGCGCGGTTTATTGCCCCCTTGCTGGAAAAGTCAGCCGGTATAAAGTTCGCTATTTCACCTTGTTGGTGATGAGGCCGGTTTCATAATACCCTGCGCCAGTAGTGGATAATAATCCACATATTATATTCGCAAAATAGGTACCAGAACGGGCCGGCCGCGTTCTTTTTTACGCTTATTCGGTTGGTTCGAGGGTTCCTTTGTTTTACGGCAATTACGGGGTCCTTTTACGTTCAACGGTGGGATTTGGGCGAAGCTTTTCACTTGCGCTGCTTTCGCCGATAGAGTATCCTGAACGAGATGCGAAAGGTGCGTAAGAATCCCCGACAACGACGGTAAAATAGGCTTCTGGGCCGTGTTTGCCATAGGCGTCGGCGGGATGGTCGGCGGCGGCATCTTCGCCGTTCTGGGTCTTTCCGTCGAACTGGCCGGCGGCGGAACGCCCGTCGCGTTCGCCGTGGCCGGCGTCGTAGCGCTTGTCACGTCCTATTCCTACGCGAAGCTCTCGGTTACCTATCCCTGCCAGGGCGGGACCGTCGAGTTCCTTAATCAG
>CBDUXC010000289.1:0-3466 GCA_965371065.1 uncultured bacterium | reverse complement strand
GAATTACCTATAAGTTAACGGCCGGTTTTTATTTCGTCCATATAGATTCGATAACTTCTTCGGGTTTTTCTATTAACCCGTTGGCAATCCAATTCGTTATCGGTTCGGTCGGGTTGGGGAATTTGATTATTTTGGGGTTTAGGTTATTTAATAAAGCTGCGATATGTTTCGGTTTAAGCCTAGTTAGGGATTCCGCTAAACCCCATTTTTTTAACGCCTTTACTGTACACGATTGTTCGTATTGGCCGCGTATTGGGATAGCGATTACAGGTTTTCCTAAATAAAGGCATTCGCTAAGGAGTACGAAACCCGCTTGGCAAATAACCGCGGAGGACTTCGCAACGTCTTCCAGAAAACCCGTCGCGGAGTATTCTTTGAACCGGATATTATCGGGTTTAATGCCGTTTGTACTCGGGAATGGGTAGGCTGTGATAGGATATGTACTAAGCTCTTTTGACGAAAAAATCGTTTCTATTTTCCTTTTGGAAAAGCCGGGTAAGTAGATTAATACGCGCCCGTCTTTTTGCGGTTTAGCTTTATAAACTTCTTTACGTAGTATAGGTGGAGCAATTAACGGGGAATAATATTTCCAATCAAGGCCAATCGCTATGTGAACTGGCGCGTACTTCAGAAACAATAATTCCGCAAAAGGGTCTCGAAACCGAGGCCGGGGCGCGTCGTACCAAAACGAATATTGATTTGCTATCCCGATGGTTAAAACTCCATTATTTTTGCCCCACCAAGCGGTTATAGGTTCGTAGTCGGTTATCACTAAATCGTAGGGGCGTTCTTTAATTTCGTTATAATCCTTGATTAGACGGAAAGGACGGAGGTTTTTTATCGATAGGAAGTAATTCACCCATCCGTTCGTACATTCAAAACTTAAACCGCGATAAGCCGTATAAGGTTCGATACATTTTAGGTAATCATCGGAGCCTATGACCGGATTACCAGATACGATTACGTCAACGTTTACGCCTTTGGATCTTAATATAGGTATTAAAGCGAGGGCTCTGGTTAAATGGCCTTTGCCGGTCCCTTGCACTCCGTAAAGTATTCTCATAAACTAATATAACATCATTATTTCCTTACGGTCAACCGCTTTCTTGAGTATACTGTATTTTTTACTTATTTATAACGACCTATAGGTAACGGTTTTCATAAATACCCCTTGACATACTTGTATATTTATAGGTACACTTACGGAACTTACTTAAACTGCACCGTGTTGGACCGTTTTACTAATTCGTTATCTTTAGTTAGGCTAAGCCTTAGTGACGTATAGTTATGTTAATAAGTAACGAAAGTCGAAAACCCGTCTTGAGGTTCCGTTGGCTCGATTTATTCGACGTAACAGGATGAAAGTTAACGACGCTTGTAGATGAGATGTTACCGACCGGAGAACATACCGCCGAAGTAACCGGATTCTCGGCCGGCGTGTACATATATCGTTTGGACGCCGGCGAATTCGGGGCGGCCAAGAAGATGGTGATAAAGTAACGGCGGGGTAACGACCGATACCGGAATAGTTAAAGCCGCTAATCTGATGTAAATTTCGCCGCCGGACGCGCTCTTATGCCCGCCCGGCGGTTTTAATTTAGTTATCGCTTACCTGAAGACCGATTTTATCTCCCCGAAGGACGCGCCGCCGACCGAGCTGACCGCGCCTTCCAACGTCGGACCGTTCGTGCCTATACGGTTTTTCGTTGGGTGGAGTTATTGATTAAAACGCGTATCAATTCTTCATATACCGACGTCTGTTAGTAGTCGCCCTTTACTTTTCCCTATTAAGGTGATATATTAAAAAGGTGGATTTCGCCATTTCCCGTAACGGCGTAAAAGTCCGGTTAACGTACAAAGCGTGGATGCATATCGTTACGGTGCATAATGAACTACTAGTTTACCGAGACCACGTTTTATATACCGTCGAAAACCCGGACGATTTGTTCACAGGGTCTAAGGGTGAATACATAGCTTTAACTACTTTGGAGAGAGGTAAGCACTTAGTCGTCGTTTACGGGGAAACGGGTCCGACTGACGGTTTCGTTATTACGGCGTTTATTGAACGGAATCGCCGAAGGTTAATTCGCGAATTGGAGCAATTATGGCCGTAGAAACGGGGAAACCTTTCGTAAATCTAGAAGTGCCCGAGTCGTTTGTTTCCTTTTTACCGGTTGTGTTGGAATCTCCCGAGAAAAGGATTTACGTTACTTATGACGAGGGAGCGGACGTTCTCTACGTAAATTTCCGCCAACCGTCGTTCGCCGACGACTCCAGTATCAAACCGGACGGGACTATTCTAAGATACTACAGAAAAGAGCTTATAGGCGTTACGATATTAAACGCTTCGAAGTACCGACTCGAAAAGAACGAGTAACGGTACTCCGCAGTTTGAACGTAAATACCGCCGGACGAGCTCGTATGCTCGCCCGGCGGTTTCAATTTAGTTCTCGCTTACCTGAAGGCCGACTTTACTTCCCCGAACGACGCGCCGCCGACCGAGCTGACCGTGTCTTCCAGCGTCGGGACCACGTGGGGGCCCAGGACGTCGTAACCTGCCTGGTTGGGGTGGAGCCCGTCGCCGTCATGATACGCGGTGGGGAGTTGCCCGTCGCCGTCGGCGATCCAGTTGTAGTAGTCCATACACGCCCAACCGTTGTTGGAAGACCAGGTGCGGACCCAATCGTTGAACTCGATTATATCGTCTAGTTGGGCTTGCGTATGGCCCCCGTGACCTACGTCGATCGGGAGGGTCGTGGCCGGGACCGGCGTCGCGCCGATGCCCTCGCAGAAGTCGGCGATGTCCTGCATGCACTGGTGTAAAAAGCCCTGGTCCGTGTCGCCGCCCTCGTCGAAGTACGCGCCGCACTCCTTAAAAGTTACTATGTCGGGGTTGTAAGACTCGACTTGAGAGAACGCGCCGGATTTATCCGGGCCGAATTCGATTACCTTATGGAAGTCGTAGCTGGGGAAGAACTGCCCTCCGCTCGGGTAGTAAAAGACTTCGGTAATCGACGCGCCCAGGAAGACGACGGTCATATCCCCCAGGTCCGTCGCTGTAACGGACAAGTCCGTCGCTGTAACGGACAGGTCCGTCGCTGTAACGGACAGGTCCGTCGCTGTAACGGAACCGCAGGATACGAACACTAATACCAGGGAAACCAATAAAACCTTTCTCACGATAACCTCCTTAGCCCGTTTTCGATGCATACAGTAGAAGAGTGCAGTATTTATTCTCCGTTGGTTCTTGAGTGGACGCGTTCGTTAGTTTATATTGAGGTTACTATACCGTTCGAGTTAAAGCAAGGAGAGCGATTATGAGGAACGTAGTTACTTCGTGCGCGGTTAGCGCTATTGCCGTAGCAACCGCCGGCGCCGCCGACCTTTCGGCTCGCGTTTTAGCCGAGTATCCGCTCGGGCCGGCGTTCGGGCGCTCCTGATACGTCGAGCGCCGCGTTCACGTCGT
>CBDUXC010000288.1:0-3470 GCA_965371065.1 uncultured bacterium | reverse complement strand
GATTAATATCCTGAACGTGGTCTTCATTCCGGCGGCCGGTTTTTCCAGGTCCAGCGGGAACGCTCCGTACATCCTGATGAAGGCTGCGAACAGCGGGAACCGAAACAACTTTTTGTTCGCGATATAATGCATCACCCGGTACTGGGCCGCGCCGACGATCGGCGGGTCAAACCACGACACGTGGTTGGAACAGACCAGGAGCGGTCCCCGGTAGATATGGTTTAACGTACCGTACTTCTGGAAACGCAAGAGCAGGAAACCGCCCATATCGGCTAAGATATGGGAGAACAGCCACCAAATTAACCTGAGTACGTGTTTAACGTCCAGCGTCATAGTCGTCCGTTTTACGGGGTTGGTGTTTTACGCGGTTGACCAAGAAGTCAACCACCTCGTCGAAGGGCATATCGGTCGTATCCACGTAAACCGCGTCGTCGGCCCGGCGTAGGGGCGCGACCGCCCGGTTCTTGTCTCTCTCGTCGCGCGCGCGTAATTGCCCGACGACTTCCTCGAACGTAACGTCCTCGCCCTTCGCCAGCAGGTCCTTCAGTCGCCGCCGGGCCCGCTCTTCGACGGACGCGTCCAGGTAGAACTTGACCGTCGCTTCCGGGAAGACGACGGTGCCGATGTCCCGGCCCTCCATTACGAGGCCGGGCGGACGCGCCAGCGAACGCTGCACCTCGAGGAGCGCCGCCCGAACTTCCGGCACCGTCGAAAGGGCCGACGCTAGCTCGCCCACCGTCTCGGACGCCGTAAGCATATCGGTTACGTCGGCGCCATCGAGAAAAACCCGGGATTCCCCATCGATGTACCTGTACTCCATGTTAGTTTCGCCACAAAGCGCCTTTATAGCTTCGTTATCGTCGACACGGGTATTCGCACCGGCGACCTTTAACGCAAGGGCGCGGTAGAGCTTACCCGTGTCGGCGTAGACAAACCGCAAACGTTCCGCGACGGCCCGGGCCACCGTGCTCTTCCCGGCGCCGGCCGGCCCGTCTATTGCGACGACCGGGGCGTTCTTATCGTCGTATACATCCGTCATTTTTCCAAAAGCGCCGCGACTTCCCCGGCGCTCAGCTCCCGGTGCTCACCCGGCGCAAGGTCGCCCAGTTCCACCGGCCCGACGGCCGTCCGGCGCAAGACCGCGATTTTATACCCCAGCACGCCGAACATCCGTCGTATCATACGCTTGCGGCCGTAGCCGACTTCCAGCACTACCGCTGTAACGTCGTCGTTTTCGCTTACTGCAACCACCGTACCGCGGCCGATATGCCCGTCGGGAAGCGCCACGCCGGTCTCAAGCTTTTTCAGGTCCCTTCCAGCGACGGAGCCTTTGACCGAAACCTCGTAACGTTTGACGACGCCGCCGGACGGGTGGGCGACCTTCTGGGCGAAGGAACCGTCGTCGGTCAGTAGCAGCAACCCTTCGGTATCCCGGTCCAGACGCCCGACCGGATTCAAGTCCCGGAGCCACGGCGGGAGCAAGTGTTTGACTATCTTACGCCTGTACGGGTCTTTGGTAGTAGTCAGGACGCCGCGGGGTTTGTGAAACGCGTAATACCGATACTCTTTCGTCGGTTTTACGGGCTTCCCGTCTACGACGACTTCGTCGCCCTCGTTTATGCACACGCCCAGCTTCGTAACGACTTCAGCGTTGACGGTTACCCGCCCGTCGGCTATGACGCTATCGCAAGCGCGCCTCGACCCGAGACCACATCTCGCGAGATAGCGGTTCAACCGGACGCGAGTCGCCATCACAACCCCCGTTCGGGCTCTTCCATGTCCGGCAGCTCTTTAAGGTCGCCGAGGCCGAAGAAGTCCAGAAACGCCCGGGTCGTGCCGTAGAGCTTCGGCCGTCCGATGACGTCTTTACGCCCTTTAACTTCTATAAAACCCCGTTCGAGCAGGGTCCGAATAACGCCGGTCGAAGAGATACCGCGTATCTCCTCTATCTCCACGCGGGTAATAGGCTGCCGGTACGCGATAATCGAAAGGGTTTCCAGCGCCGCGCGGGACAGCTTCGGCTCGGGCTCGGCGGGGACCACCTTGACCGCCCATTCGGCGTACTCTTCCCGGCTGAAGAAGCGGTACCCGCCGGCGATTTGAACCAGCTCCAGCCCCCGCCCCTCGTAATCGGCCGCTAGGGACTGGAGCGCCGCTTTGACTTCGGCCCTTTCGGCCTCCGGTATCAGTTTGACGAGCTTCGGTAGGCTCAGCGGAGCCGGGGAAATAAAAAGCATCGCCTCGATTATATTTTTCAGTTTGCCGTCGTCCAAATCCTAAGTCCCTTAATTGTGGAATCCCGTAAACGCAACGGACGCTTAACCGGTTGCGGCCGTCGCAGATACCACCCAGATGTCGCCGAAGGGGTTGTCCTGTTCGGCCCGCGCTTCGCCTTTTTTAAGAAGCTCGAGTAGCGCAAGGAACGTTACGACAATCACTATCTTCGGCCCCGGGTCGAACAGGTCGGCGAAACGAACCCGCCCGCCGGCGCCCTCGAGCTTCGACCGAATGACCTCGACTTGCTCCTCGACCGACGGACCCTCCGTCGAAGGGACAAGTAGGTCGGGCGCAACCGACCGCTCCATCACTTCTTTAAACACTGTGATGAGGGCGAATACCGAGACCGAACCGCCCGTTTCGCCGCGAGGAAGGTTGTCGCCGTCGCCGCCGACCGGGAACCGTCTGGACCTTACTTCGGCCATCTCGGCGAGATCGCCGGCGGCTTCCCGGTATCTCTTATACTCGAGAAGCTGTTTGACCAATTCCGCGCGCGGGTCCTCGAAGTCGGCCGCTTCCGGTTCGGCCCTGGGGAGCATCACCGCCGACTTTATCTCCATCAGCGTAGCCGCCATTACAAAGAACTCACCCGCCAGGGCGATATCGAATTCCTCGAATAATCTTATGTAACCCAGATATTCTTTGGTTATTCGGGCGATCGGGATGTCGTATACGTCGACCTCGTTCTTATTTATCAGGAAGAGGAGCAGGTCCAGGGGGCCTTCGTATATCGGCAGCTCGACTTTCCAGTCCACTCGGTTTATCCTCTGTACTCGCCGCGGGGCATGTTTACGGCCTCGAAGGCTTCCTCATACGTCTTCCGAGCGACCTCGGAAGCCCGCCGTCGCCCGTCGTCGAGTATCTCGTAAAGCCGCTTGGGGTTCGACGCGTATTCACGGCGCCTTTCCCGATAAGGCTTTAAGTACTCGTTTATTCCGGCGGCCAAAGCCATCTTGCAGTCCGTACAACCTATTACGGCCCCCTCGCAGTCGGCCCGGAGCCCGTCCATATCCACCGATTCGTCGAAGATACTGCGGTACATATAGACGATACATTCGTCCGGGTGACCCGGGTCCTTCCGGTAAACGCGCTTCGGGTCCGTGAACATCTTCCGGACCTTCTCGGTAGTCTCTTCGTTCGTATCCTTTATATTGATGGCGTTATCGTACGATTTGCTCATCTTCCGCCCGTCG
>CBDUXC010000287.1:0-3474 GCA_965371065.1 uncultured bacterium | reverse complement strand
GCGAGCGACCGAGCGTCGGCGCCGTTCATCCCGGTAAACTGCGGGGCTATCCCGTCCGAACTAATGGAGAGCGAACTATTTGGTTACGTAAAAGGGGCGTTTACGGGAGCAAGAGAAACGCGCGCCGGTTTTTTCCAAACCGCCGACGGGGGAACGATTTTCTTGGACGAAATAAGTGAAACTAGCCAATCAATGCAGGTAAAACTCCTCCGGGTCCTTCAGGATAAAGAAATCTATATGGTTGGCTCAAGGCGCCCCCAAAAAGCCGACGTAAGAATAGAAGCGGCGACGAATAAAGACCTATTCAGCCTTGTAGAGAAAACGGTTTTTCGCGACGACCTTTACTACCGCTTGGCCGTAATTACGATAGACGTTCCGCCTTTAAGGGATCGAGGAGACGATATAATATTGTTGACGAGCCATTTCCTCTTTAAATACGCTAAAGAGTTGGAGAAGCCGACTCCTGAACTTTCCGACGGAGTTATCGATATCATTAAAGGGTATAACTGGCCCGGTAACGTTCGTGAGCTCGAAAATTTCATCCAACGTTTGGTAGTTATGAGCGAAAGCGACACGATTGACGTACAAGACTTACCATCACTTATGCGGTTCAGGGCCCCAGGTAAATCCGGGCTTAACCGGACTCTGGAAGAAGTAGAAGCCGAACATATAGCGAACGTTTTAGCAAGCGCAAAAGGGAATAAAACCAAAGCCGCGGAGATACTTGGTATAGACCGGAAAACCCTCCGTAAAAAGTCCGAGAAGGTCCGAAGAAAGGAATAGGAAATAGTTTGTTTAACCGGGGAATATTTCCCCGGTGGTCAGATATTCCCCGGAAAAAACTCACTAATTCTTTAGCCGCTCACACGAGGGGCTTTTTTATTAACTCCAGGCAAATCTCTAAGCCTATCATTATCAATTAGTTAATACGTTTACGATTACGCGGTTGGTTTTTTAGAGACGCCCGCGCGTTTTGGCACGAATTATGCATATATATCAACGGTGAACCCCGCAGACGTACTAAAGGACTAACCGGTACTTTAAGGAGGCGGCATGGGCAAATTAAGTACTAAGTCGAAAGAAACGGTTAAAGATAAACCGAAGACGACGGCCGGTAAACCGTCTACAGGCAGCGCAAGGGTATTAGGCGGTATATGTACAACGTGTAATTACGGTACGGATTGCGTACATCTTAAACGAAACCCTAACGTCGTAATTTGGCATTGTGAGAATTACAACGACTACGTCGCGCCCGGTGAAACGGTACCTGAAGTTACAATCCCCACGGTTAGTAGTGAACCGACTTTAGGATTCGAAACTAGAAACAACCCCAGCGAAACCAAGGGTCTCTGTATATACTGCGAAAACAACGTCGGGTGCGCCCACGCGGTAAAAACCGGCGGCGTATGTCATTGTGAAGAATATCAATAAGCCTAATCGCCCGTGGTTACGGTTTAGCGTATGTCTAACGATAGCGATATCCGGGTAGACCAAGGGGGAAATTGTGGGACCGGTACCTTTGAAAGAAGAGAAACCTAACGGAAAGAGCCGCGTCGTAACAAGCGAAAAGAATAGAGAACCTGGCGGTATATGTTCGACGTGTAATCAGGTTGCTAGTTGTACATACAGGTTAAAGAACGAGGGTTTGGTTATATGGGAGTGTGACTTATACGAAAGCTACGAAACTCCGAACGTTCTCGAAGTTATTGAGAAATACGGCGAAAAACGAGGCGCAGTAATATCGATGCTGGAAGAGATTCAAGCTACATACGGTTATCTTCCGCCTGAAACACTTAGGGAGTTATCCGAAAAAACAGATTATTCGTTGGTTGATATATATGGCGTCGCTACCTTTTATAGATCGTTCAGCCTTAAACCTCGAGGGAAATACCTCGTATCGGTTTGCTTGGGAACGGCTTGCCACGTCCGCGGCGGCCCGGCGGTTGCCGATGAGTTCGAACGGCAACTAGGGATTCGCGCCGGCGAAACGACGCCTGACCGGGAGTTTACTTTAGAGACGGTAAATTGCGTAGGGGCTTGCGCGCTAGGGCCGATTGTTATTGTTGAAGGCCGGTACTTTTCCAACGTTAAAACTACGAAGGTTAAACAAATAATTAAGAAAGTTCGCGCTGGGCTCGAAAAAGTCGACGTCAAAGGGGACCGCCGTATCTTCCCTGTCGAGGTAAGTTGTTCGAGGTGCAATCACAGCTTGATGGACCTAGAATACCTTTTAGACGGGTATCCTTCGGTCCGCGTAACGGTGTCGTTTGGCCGCCGGCACGGCTGGCTGAGGTTGTCGAGTCTTTACGGGAGTTATAACGTCGAATCCGAACACGAAATACCTAAGGATACAATCATCAATTTCTTTTGCCCCCATTGCCATGCTGAATTGAGAGCAACTTCAGCCTGCCCAGAGTGCGGCGCGTTGATGGTGCCTTTGATAGTCCGAGGTGGCGGGATAGTACTAATTTGCTCACGACGTGGGTGTAAAGGTCATATGTTAGATATTAACGGCGTTAATCTATAAAAAGACCGGTGCGATTTGACAAGTTGGTTACCGTAATACGGAACACAGAACCGATAAGGCGATATTAATGGAAAACTTAAAATCTATCGAAGGTCTAAGAACACTAAGAAGCCGTTTATTGGCCGATAGAGGATTAAACGAGGAATTGGGTATCCCTACAATCATCGTCACGGCGGGTACCTGTGGACAAGCAAGCGGCGCCAACGACCTTATTCGGGTAACGAAACGCGAGCTCCTGGAACGGGAATTGTCGGGAAGGATAAATTTGCGTATAACCGGGTGCAACGGTTATTGCGAAATGGAACCATTAGTGCTTGTCGAACCTTTCGGTTACTTTTATCCGAAAATTAAGCTTAACCAAATAACCCGCATCATTGAAGAGACGGCTAACGGAAGTGTAGCTGAAGAACTGCTAATCAAGGACCCCGAATCCGGCAAACCGATAGAGAAACAATCGGACATCCCTTACTTTAACAAACAAGTGCGAACGCTCCTCGGTCAAAACGAGAAAGTAGACCCTATCCGTGTTTATAACTACATTGAAAACGGTGGTTACTCGGCGCTGAACAAGGTGTTGGAACAAGGTAACCCGACGTCGGTGGTTGATGAAATAAAACGGTCCGGTCTTCGGGGCCGAGGGGGAGCCGGGTTCCCCACGGGTTTGAAGTGGCAACTATTAGCTGAACAAAAGGACGGTCGAGGTAAATTTATAGTATGTAACGCGGACGAAGGAGACCCCGGCGCGTATATGGACCGTAGCCTATTAGAAGGCAATCCCCACAGTATCATTGAGGGAATGCTAATAGGTGCTTACGGGACCGGCGCAACCGAAGGCGTAATTTACGCCCGCAACGAATACCCGCTGGCGATCATACACGTCGTTATAGCGCTACGACAAGCGCGGGAACTTGGGCTACTGGGTTATGATATATTGGGCACTGGTTTTT
>CBDUXC010000286.1:0-3477 GCA_965371065.1 uncultured bacterium | reverse complement strand
CCACCGGCGGCGAGATCGCCACACTCACCAGCCACACCGAGGCGGTTTCGTGGATTTCCGGGCGCGCGGATGTCGCGGCGGCTTTATTCGCTCTCGCCGCGTTAATCGTTTACGTCCGCTTCCGGCCGGTCAAAAACCTGGCTCGCTATTTGGTCTGGCTAGCGGTGCCGTTCTACGCGCTGGCGTTACTCTGTAAGGAAAGCGCCCTTACCGTACCTCTCATTGTTTTAACGCTAGAAATAGTTTTATACCGTACGTTATGGGAACGCGAAAAACCGAGTACGTATTTAGGTTACGGTTTGGTCCTTACTATGGTAGGGCTTCTGATTGCTTACCTTTGCGTACGTTATTCGATAACAGGCGCGTTGCTCAGCGGAAAGAAGACTTATCTGTTCGCTCACGCGGACCTCTTAGAGTACGTAAAACGAGCGGTAAAGTTCACCGTTTGCGTTCTAGCGGCGCCTAGGCGGTCCCTGCCGCTTTTCGGCTTCAAGTTACCCTGGGACGCGATTTTGTACGGGTACCTTTTTATTGGGATGATAATAAGCGCAATTCTCGGGTTTCGCCGCCGAGGGTTGCCGCGACCGACGGCGACCCTCGTAGGATTAGTTCTCGCGTACGCCGCGGCTGCGATACCCGTATTCTATATGTCGTCGTCTTTGTACACGACCGACTCGGAACGGTTCGCTTACTTGCCCGGCGTTTTCGCGCTCGTATTCGTCACTTTATTCCTATACTACATGTGGAGAAAAGGGGCCGCCTGGATACTCGCCGGTTGGGCTTTACTGAACTTACCAGCGGTAATGGTTGTAAACGACGGTTGGCGTTACGCGGGCAACGTCTCCCGAACGTTGTTGGATGACTACGCCGAACTGGCCGACGGCCCGACGCTGGTGCTGAACCTACCTGATTCGGTTAACGATAAGTACGTTTTCCGTAGGGGGTTCGCCGAAGCGGTCGAACTCACGAGCGCGGGACCGGCGGCGCGCGGCCCCGTATTCCGGACCGTTTACCCCGGCGAAGAAGCCGGCCGGGTTGAGTGGCGGCGTTCGCCCCACGGGTATATCGGTAGCGTCAAAGACCCGGGCTGGTTTCATCCGTTCGACGTCGGTAAAGGTAAACCGGTAGCTATAGTCGAAAGGAATGAGTATGGCTACCCCACGTCGGTTATTTTTCGGGCTGGAACCGAGTACGTTTCCGTATTATACGAAAGCGGCGGCCGGCTTTTCAGGTTGGAATAAACTATCACCGCCGTCCGGGGAAGATAAGAGCGATTTGTGAAATTTTTAACAAAACCCCGTCCGAACGGGGTTTTTACTTGACACTGCCGGTCATATACGCTAACTTATTGAGCGCTGTCGGCACGCGTGCCGACGGCCGCGTTATCTTAAGAAACCCTTAAACATAAACCCATAACTCCTTTATTATAAGGTAGATAAGCGAATGACGATAAAAAAGCTCGACGCGGGTTTTAAGTACGAAGTGGCGCGGGAACCGGGCGCCGAGGAATTGCGTTACTGCTTCGCTTGCGGGACCTGCACGGCGGCCTGCCCGGTGCGCGAGTTCGAGGAGACGTACAGCCCCCGTAAAATTATCCATATGATACTTTTGGGGATGCGGGAGCAGGTCATTAGCTCCGAGTTCATATGGTTATGCGCCACGTGCTACAACTGCGAGGAGCGGTGTCCCCAGGGCGTCAGTTTCGCCGAGATAATCTCCGCGCTCAAGAACATCGCGGCGCGGGAAGGCAAACTTCTTCCTACCTACTATACCCAACTGGACTTGCTTTCCCGGTTCGGGCGCCTATACGAGCTCGAGGAGTTCGACAACAAGAAGCGGGCTAAGATGGGATTAGAGGAGCTTAAGACCGAGGAGCCGGAAGTCGGTAAGCTGTTGGAAAGCGTGAAGATTGCGGAGGGGGACGCATGACGTCAGTCCTCGACGAAAAACGGGACGAGATAGCCGCTTTCTGCGGAGCCAACGGCATCGAGTACCTGGGCGTCTTTGGTTCGTACGCGCGGGGGGACTTCGGCGAGAGAAGCGATATCGATCTATTAGTCCGGTTCGCCGGTGTAAAGGACCTATTCGAGTTCGTACGCGTCCGGCGGGAGATCGCCGGGTTACTCGGCGTTGAAGTAGATATGGTTACAGAAAAAGGCTTGGACAAATATATCAAAGAAACCGTACTAAGCGAAGTACTGGCTGTCTATGAAAAATAAACTCGTACCGATATATCACATACGCGACGCTATATTCGATATTGAAAATCACATTAAGGATTTAAGCTTCGACGATTTCGCTCAAGACGTTTTAGTCCAAGATGCTGTAATACGTAAGTTCATTATAATAGGCGAAGCGGCGAACAATGTAACCGACGATATTAAGGCCGCGTATAACGATGTTAGATGGCAAGATATGAAGGACTTCCGTAACGTACTGGTTCACGAATACTTCCGAATAGAACTCGACGCTGTTTGGGAAGCTATTTTATATAGATTACCCGGGTTAAAAGTACAAATCAGAAATATTATCGAAGAACTCGAGAATTAAGGAAAACGTTTAGTATATTTCGGTCCTCGACGAAAACCGGGATGAGATAGCCGCCTTCTGTAAAGCGAACGCCATCGAGTACTCGGGCGTTTTCGGGTGCTACGCCCCGGCGATTTCGATGATGGAAAAACCCCGACGCATAAAGGCGTTCGGACGAAAAAATGAGTAGCAACGATAAATACGCCCTTTTCCTGGGCTGCACGATACCCCTCCGCGGGCGGCAGTACGAGCTGGCCGCCGTCGAGGTGGCGCGGCGTTTCGACATAGACCTGGCGCCGCTACAGGACTTTGCCTGCTGTGGGTTCCCCATCAAGTCGGCGTCCCGGGAGGCCAACCTGCTCTTGGCGGCCCGGAACCTGGCGGTCGCCGCCGACGAAGGTCGAGATATCGTGGCCCTTTGCAGCTCCTGCGCCGCGGTCCTGGCCGAGACGGCCCAGGAACTGGCCCACGACCCGGATATGTTAGCCGACGTAAACGCAAAGCTTAAACCTGTCGGCCGCCGGATTAAAGACGTCCCACAGGTAACCCACTGGGGCAAGCTGATATACGACCGGGTCGGGCCGGCGCGGTTTACCGAGGCGGTAACCAACCCGCTGGACGGTTTCAAGTTCGCGGTCCACTACGGCTGCCATTACCTCAAGCCGTCGTGGGCCTTCCCCGACGGCGAGGACCCGGAAGCGCCCCACACCCTGAGCGACCTGATACGGGCCGCCGGCGCCGAGATTATCGAGTATACAGACGCCGACAGGTGTTGCGGCGGGGCCGTTCTGGCGGTCAACCAGGAGCTGGCGCTAACCATCGCCGGGCGGAAGCTGGCGCAGATGGCCGAAAAGGGCGCCGACGCGCTGGTCGTGGTCTGCCCGTTCTGCGCGGTGATGTACGACGACAACCAACGGAAAGCCGCCGGCCTGCTCGAGACCGAGCTTA
>CBDUXC010000285.1:0-3478 GCA_965371065.1 uncultured bacterium | reverse complement strand
TTTCCGATATGTAGTAAGCGTCGCCGGCCCGCCGTACTTGAAGGTAAATCGCGTTGAAGTTGTAGACGTACGCAACCGAGATGAGCCGCTCGACGTCGGCGGGCGTATACAGGGCTTCGGTCGTCGTCCACATCGCCTGGGTGAACTCGGCGCGCGGCGGGTCGAGCTGCGCCGATACCGCGGTCGGTAAACTTACCGCGACGACGAGCGCCGCCCGCGACCATATATGAACCCAACCGGGCGCGGTCGTTTTATTAGTACGAACGTTTGTTTCAGGGACCGAACTCAAAGACGTGGGCGTTTGTATCACCGCGTTTTCAACGCTACTTTAACGGCTTCCCGGTTTTCCATCATCTTGAACGCGTCGTTTATCTCGTCCAGGGGCAGCTCGTGAGTGGCTAACCTCGATAAGATGTCCATATCCTCGTGGAGCAGCGTCAGAGCACGGCGTACCGAGAAGGGCGTGTGGTGAAAGACGCCTATGATCGAAAGCTCGCCGTAATGTACGCGGGCGGTATCCATTTCTATTTTACTACCCGCCGGGCACCCGCCGAACATTACGACCCGGCCGCCTTTGCGGGTTACCGATATAGCGCGGCGCCACACTTCGACGTTACCTACGGCTTCTACGACGACGTCGGCGCCGTCGCCCGACGGCGACGCAGCGGCTACTTTTTCTACGATATCGTCGTTCGAATCGAGTACAATATCCGCCCCGAAGTCAGTTGCCCGCGCGCGGCGCTCCGGCGTTGGGTCTATCGCTATTACCTGCGCCCCTTTTTGCTTGAACAAACGGACGAACATCAGGCCGATGGGGCCGCAACCGAAGACGGCCGCCGTGTCGTCCGCTTCGGCGTTGGACTCCTCGAAACCGTGGACGACACAGCTAAGGGGCTCGAGCAGGGCCGCCACCTCGGGTGGCATATCGGCCGGTTTTATATACAGGTTCCGCTCTACGATACGCGACGGCACGATTACGTACTCGGCGTACGTACCCTGTAAGAACTGCAGGTCGTCGCAAAGACTGTATTGGCCCCGGCCGCAGTAGTAGCATTCGCCGCAGGGCGCCGAGTTGGCGCTCATTATAATGTCGCCTTCCTGGAAGTCCTCGACGACGCCCGGGCCCAGCTCGACGATAGTCCCGCAGAACTCGTGGCCGAAGGGCGCCGGCAGCTCGACGGCGAGGACCGGGTGGGACCCGCGTACGTACGACTTCAGGTCGCTGCCGCACGTAAGGGCGACGTCTACCCGGGCCAGTACCTCGCCCGGGCCGGGCTTCGGGTCCGGGAGCTCGTTGACCCGCAGGTCTCGCGCGCCGTATAGGAGGGCGGCTTTCATCTATTGCCGTTCGAAATCGCGGTAATCGAAGTAAAAACGCCGACCATATTAACAAAAGCGGTCGGGATTTCAAACGATTAATAACTCGACATATAGGGATTATAAATGGGGCAAAACGGCCTTTTGGTTGCCCTTACGGACACACAATAGCCTTCATAACCCGCGTTTCGGCCTGGTCTTTCGTCGCGGCGCCGACGGTTTCCAGACCGTAGCGCGCGTACGGGATGTTCTCGAGGTCGCCTTTATTCTTCGCCACGGCGGCCAGCGCGGCGGCGAAAGAACCCGGCGACGGCGAGTAGCTTCCGTAAACTGTCAGGTCCTTATGGTATATCTCGTCCGCCGAAAGCCCAACGTCCGATGAGAGTATCGGTCCGGCGAACAGGCATATCGTTCCGCCCGGTCGGACCCACTCGAGGGCGGCCGCCGCCGTACTTTCGGCCGCGTGAGTAATAAAGACGTAGTCGGCGCCGCGGCCGTTTGATAAGTCGGCGACAACTTCATTTACAATAGGCCCGGGTTCCAGCGAAGCCGCGGCGCCCTGCGCCTGCGCCAGGGTCCGCCGGTCCGCCAGCGGTTCCACGGCGACTATATTATTCAGTCGTTCGCCCAACGCCGTAATAGCCAGCTGCCCTATGAACCCGGCGCCTATAATGACGGCTACGTCTTCGGATAACAGCGTTACTCTATCAAGCGCGCGTAGTACGCAGGCGTAGGGTTCGACGAAGGTCCCCATCTCGAACGACAAACCGTCGGGAAGATTGAAAAGCGAACGGGCGGTCAGTTCGGCCGACAGCAGTATCTTTTCCGCGAAGCCGCCCGGCTCGAAGTTCGTCGCTTTGAAACCCGGGCACATAGAAAAACTGCCCCGGCGGCAGTAGTGGCAGCCACCGCAGGGTGCGTGGTGCCAGGCTACGACCCGATCGCCGGGCGCTAAGTCGCCAAAGCCGGCGCCGACGGCCGAGACGACGCCGGTAACCTCGTGCCCGAGTACCGTCCCCGGCTTTTTGGCCGCTTTGGCTATCTTATAAAGATCCGACCCGCAAACGCCGCAGGCCCGTACTTCTATGACTATCTCGCCCGGGTCGGGTTCCGGTTCGCCTATATCGGTAAGGGCGAAGCGATAGGGCGCTTCGCCGTGGACCCCGGAAAGCTGTGAGCCGTCGTCGGGAAGTTCAGCGGGGTCCGACGAGCCGAGCCAGACCGCGGCCTTCACCCGAGCCTCCGGGCGAACGCGTTGCTCAGCCGTTCCCGTGTTATGTTGGGGTCCTCAATGATAATTTTGGAGCCGCTGAGGATGTCCACGACGCCCAGTTCGTTGGGGTAGCGCGGGACGACGTGGAGATGTAGGTGGGGAATCGAAGCACCGCCGGCGGGCCCGATATTATACCCGACGTTGAAACCGGCCGGTTCGTATTCGTCGGTTAACACGTCGAGGGCGGCGGTTTCAACGCGTTTTAGTTCCGCCCATTCGGCGTCGTCGTACTCCCGGACGTCCTCGATGTGCCGCGCCGGAAATAGCATAATATGGCCCGGGTTGTACGGGTAGAGGTTCAGGGAGACGACGAACAGCCCGGTCCTGGCCAGGTCCAGGTAGGGGACCGCCGGCTCGCCGGCGGCGATGGCGCAGAGGATGCACACGCCGTCGGGTCGGTTTTCCAGTTGCCTGACGGACGCCGTCTTGTCGGGCGTAAATAGGTTTCGGCGCCGGTCCGACATTATTGCTCGAAGCCGGTCGGCCCCAGGTCCGGCCGCCCTTTGGGGATTTTTATCTCGCCGAACTTGCCCTCGAAACGGCGTACGTTTTCGTTGAGCGCCAGCGCGAGCTGCTTGGCGTGCAGCGGCGTCATAACGATTCGCGTGTGTATCTTCACGCCGGCGCGGCCCGGGATGATGCGCCCGAAGTCCAGTATGAACTCAGCAGGCGAGAATATGACGTGCGCCGCGTTAGAATATGTTCCCTCCGCGACCTCTTCGGGTATCTCCGTCTCGACGACGCCCGGCGGTTTTTTCTTCTTGTCCTTATCTTCCGGCATCTTCCCTCCATGGGTAAAAGTCGCCGGTATTGTATATTAGCGGAGTTGCGTCCGCAAGGGTATAAGCATACGAGTTACTCGAGTTTACGTTTTTTAGCCTCTGCGGC
>CBDUXC010000284.1:0-3479 GCA_965371065.1 uncultured bacterium | reverse complement strand
AGGTCCGGGCGACGGCGTCCCGCCGGGCGTCGAAGTCCGCGGCGACCTCCTCGGCCGCGGAGACCATCGCGTCCGGCGGAAGGAGGCTATTGGACGCCCGGACTACTTCGTTCGGCTCCATCGCCGTTTCCGCGGAGAAGTTCACGACCTGTCCGATCGCGTGTACGCCGGTGTCTGTCCGCCCGGCGCCGATAACCTTTACGTCGGTCTTCGTAATCCGCGAAAGGACACGCATCAGCTCGCCCTGCACGGTCCGCTCCTCCGCCTGTACCTGCCACCCGAAGAAGTCGGTCCCGTCGTATTGAATCGTAAGTTTGAAGTTCTTTACGGCCATATCAAATTCACCACTATCGTCGCGATTAAAATCGGAATCCGTGTTAATAAACTCGTCGACCCAATTGTTCCGCCGTCGCGGCACCTGACCGCGGTTTAGACGGTCCCGCCGCGGAGAGCGGCCCGAATACCGACTAATCCCAGGCGACGGCTCAACCGTGCAAATAAACCAACCAGCGCCGTCGGCGGGGTTACGGTGTACAGGTACGCCGAAACCCACGCGAGAGCCACGATTTTCGCGGGGAGCACAAGCGTAGTCCAGGCCGGCTCGCTCGTTTTTATATAACCGAATAAAAAGGCCGTCGCGGCGAAGAACGATATCCCGGCCGCCACCATCGCGTACCGATTCGGTAAACCGCGTAAAAGTAGGGCAGCAGTAAGGAGATATGCTACCGCAGGAATTAACCCAACGTATCCGTCGGATACTATGACCGCCGCCGCAAGGCAAACGGCGCCGGCTAACTTGGGCCAGGTCCGGCGCTCCCTTACTTTTTTCAATAAATTACGTCTCATCTTTACGGGTTAAGCCTTCTCTAATTCCCCGCCGCCATCGGCGTTTAGCCTACACCTTCGTAATAAGCCCGTTCAAGGTCTTCAATCAATCCGGCCGCGTCCAGCTCGCCGCCCTGCGCAAAAACCAATTGCCGGTCGGCGCCGGTCTCGCCGGCTTTTACGAACTCGTACAGCCGAATCAGGTACTCTTCTTCTATCGGTTCGTCGGCAAGTAAATCCGACACGGTGGTCTCGATGAGCTCGACGCACGGAAGCGAATCCCCGTTTACCGTAAACTCGGCTTCCAACCCGCGGGTGTACGCGGCCCGGCGGTTCTCGATTAACTCGTCTTCGTTCATAGGAGCCGCGAACGACGCGCCCAGTCGGCGGTGGTGATACCGTACCAAGGACCGGACGTACGCGGTCAGGACAGCAGTCGCGCCCGCGGTCCGCTGTACGTCGAAGCACCGTAATTCGATAGTCGGGAAGCGGTCCCGGAGCCTTATATCCGAATAGACGTCCCTTAGCTCCCGTACGCCCGAGTACGCGAGCTTATCAACCCAAACGCCGACGTCTTCCCATTTATTGAGGACCGGCGGCGGCCCCGTCGAAGGGACCGGCTCATAATACTGAAACCTTACCGACTTCACGCCGTCGTATTCCCCCAGGTAGAAGGGCGAGTTGACCGACATTGCGACGACCTCGGGTACGTGGTACCGAAGCCGGTTGACGACGGCGACCCGCTCTTCTGGGTCCGGTATTTCGACGTGGAAGTGCATACCGTTGTGGACGCCGTCGCCCCGGAGCGCGCCGCCGGCGATGAGCCGCAGATACCGGTCGGTCTCCACGAGTTTGCCGTCGGACATCGGAGCCGTCGGGTGTATTGAAGTCGGAAGGAGCCGGAGACCGAGGGACGCGGCCGCTTCGCCGGCGATACGCCGAAGGTCTTCTAACTCGCGGGCGGCCTGAGCGACCGACGTACAGACGCCGGTGCTTATCTCGACCATGCACTCGTGCAGATCGCTTTTAATCGAATCGGGGTTCGCGGGTTCCGGTCCCTTTTCGGCAGCGTTCAATATATCGTAAACCCGGTTGACCAGGTTCCCGTCGGCGTCCACTATCGAGAACTCTTCTTCGACGCCGAAACGATATTCGACGGACTCGGCCATAATTTGCGGCGGAGTATATGAAAAACGCGCCGGGAAGTACAGGTAAAACTGTTTAACTATGCGCTTCCAGCCAGTTCTCGCCGCGGCCCGTGTGGACTTCTAGGGGAACGTCCAGGGAGATAACGCCCGACATTATTTCCACGGCGGTTTTGGCCAGTTTTTCCGCGTGGTCCGGCGCCACTTCGAAGAGGAGCTCGTCGTGTATCGTTAGTATCATCCGGGCGCCCAGGTCGCCTTTTCGCAGTCGCCGGTCTATCTCGATCATCGCTTTCTTCATCACGTCGGCGGCGGTTCCCTGGATCGGCATATTTACGGCCGCCCGCTCGGCGGCGGCTCGGGCCCGGTCGTTGTTGCTCGTAATGTCGGGCAGGTAGCGCCGGCGCCCGAACAGCGTCGAGACGTATCCGTCGCGGCGGGCTTCTTCCTTGGTTTTTTCCAGGTACCGCTTCACGCCCGGGTACCGGTCGAAGTAAGTCTCGATGAACTTCTTACCCTCGTCCACCGTCAAGCCCGTCTCGGCCGCGAACTTCCGCGCGCCCATCCCGTAAGCGATACCGTAGTTAATGGCTTTCGCCAGGGACCGATGCTCGTTCGTAACTTCCGCCACCGGTATACCCAGAACTTCGCTCGCGGTTACCGTATGGATATCTTTACCTTCGCGGAAAGCTTTCTTCAGCCCTTCGTCGTCGGCGATAGACGCGAGTATTCTCAACTCCACCTGGCTGTAGTCGGCCGAGAGCAGGAGCATCCCGTCGGCGGGAATGAAGCCCTTGCGGATCCGCGCACCGAACTCGGTCCGTATCGGGATGTTCTGCAAATTGGGGTCGCTGGAACTTAACCGGCCGGTGGCCGTCGTCGTCTGGTTAAACGTCGTCCGGACGCGCCCTTCCGCGTCGGCGAGGGTCGGGAGCACGTCCACGTACGTCCCCTTGAACTTCGCGAGCTGCCTGTACTCGATTATCTTCGCCGGGAGCGGGTGTTCCGCCGCCAGTGCTTCGAGTACGTCGGCGGCCGTAGAGTAACCCGTCTTGGTCTTACGTATCGGCTTCAGGCCGATTTCGTCGAAGAGGACTTCGGCGAGCTGGGCGGGCGAGTTGGGGTTGAACTCGCGCCCGGCCAGCTCGAATATCTCGCCGTCCATCTCCGTCAGCCGCGTTCCAATCTCGCGGGAAAGGGCCGCGAAGAAGTCGGCGTCGATGCGTACGCCCATGCTTTCCAACCGCTCCAGAACCGGCGCCAGCGGCACCTCGATATCCGCCAGGAGCCCCTCCATCTCAACGGTTTTAATCCTGTCGAGTAGTACGGGTGTCATCCTTCCTACGGCGTCGGCGCGCCGGGCCGCGTCGTCCAGCGCGGTCTCGCCGCCGAAATCTAACCGGGCGTCTTCGCCTTCGCCCGAGCTCAGGCTCTCGCCCAGGTATTCGAATACGAGGCTGTTCAACTCATAGCCGGCGCGTTCGGGGTTGAGTAAGTAGGCGGCAAGCA
>CBDUXC010000283.1:0-3492 GCA_965371065.1 uncultured bacterium | reverse complement strand
CGTATTTATACATCCGTTTCCTCCTGCCCGACGTTTACGACACGTCCGGCGAGTTGCCCGCAGGCGGCGGCCACGTCGGCGCCCCGATTTGCGCGAACCGTCAGCGCCATCGGCCCCTCCGCAACCTCGGTCAGAAACGCGTCAACGATTTCCTCGGCGGGTGGGCCGTACGAACACCCGGGCCACGGATTAAACCGAATTACGTTTACCTTACACGGCACCCGCCTGCTTAACTTTACCAAAGCCCTGGCGTCCTCGACAGCATCGTTGGCGCCGCCGATAAGCACGTACTCCAGGGTCGGGCGCTTTTTCGTTTTCTTGTAATAATATAGCAGAGCCTCCACCAGTTCGTCCAGCGGGACTTTCTTCGCGACCGGCATAAGCGGCTCCCGCAGGTCCTGCCGGGCCGCGTTCAGAGATACGGCCAGCTTTGCTTTTACTCCGCCGTCGGCCAGCCGCTTTATCTTATCAGCGAGCCCTACCGTCGAAATGGTGATACGCCGGGCCCCCAGCCCCTGGTACTCTTGAAGCAGTTGCACCGCCGCGACCGTAGCGTCGTAGTTGTCGAGCGGTTCGCCCTGACCCATCAGAACCGCGTTGCGAACGTTGCGCTCCGGCTTCTCGCCGCGGATTATCGCGAACTGCACCGCGATTTCGTAAGCCGTCAGGTCCCGCTGAAAGCCCAGAGACGCGGTAGCGCAGAACCCGCACCCGAAACGACACCCAACCTGCGTGGAAAGGCAGACAACATCGTGGTTTTTGCCGGGAAGGTAAACCGCTTCGACCGCCAGCCCGTCGTCCAACTGAAAAAGGTATTTGGCCGTGCCGTCGGCCGCCGAAACGACCGTTTCCAGTACTTCAGGCCGCGGTATATGATAAGCCGTAGTGAGGTAATCCCGCACCTCCCCCGGAACGTTAGTCATCTCATCGAAGGAACCGACGACCCGGCCGTAGAGCCAGCGCCGGACCTGCTCGAGCCGGTAGTCGGGCTGCCCGAGCCCTTTTAAAATGCCGCCTAGCTCGGCGGGGCTCAGTTCAGTAATCGGATATGTCTTTTCGGTGGCCGCCATAGGCGGTTCTCGGTGACCGCCATAGGCGGTTCTACTTAACTTCCTTTATCTCGAGTATTTCAACCTCGTGGTTCGTATAGATATCTATATCGGCGGTTATATGAAGGGCAGTCTTAACTGTTTCGGCCGCCGTCATATCGGCATACGTAACCAGGGCCCGGGCCGCCGCCAGAGCGTAAGGACCGCCGGAGCCCATCGCAATAATGCCGTCGTCGGGCTCGACCACGTCGCCGACCCCGGTAATCATCAACGAGTGTTCGGCGTCGACCGCGGCGATGACGGCCTCAAGCTGGCGAAGTATCTTGTCCGTGCGCCACTCCCGCGCCAGCTCGACCGCGGCCCGGGGCAGGTTGGCCGGATACTGCTTCAGCTTCTCCTCGAATTTCGAGAACAGCGTCAGGGCATCGGCGGTGGCGCCGGCGAAACCGCAAAGGGCTTTACCGTCAAGCATCGTACGTAGTTTAGCCGACTTCGCTTTCAGTATCGTTTCACCGAACGTAACCTGGCCGTCGGCGCCTATCGCGACGGAGCCGCCACGGCGGACCGATAGTACCGTAGTACCGTGTACTTTTTTCACGCTTCCTCTCAGTCTGTTTCAACCGGCCTTTCGTTCCTTTTCATCTTGGGCGTGAGGGTGGTACTTGTCGTATACGTCCCTGAGACGCTTGACGGTAACGTGTGTATATATCGCCGTCGTCGAGACGTTCGCGTGACCCAGAAGCTCCTGTATCGCTCGAACGTCGGCGCCGCCGTCAAGCAGGTGCGTCGCGTACGTGTGGCGCCATACGTGGGGCGTTATATCCGGCGCGGCGCCGCCGCACAGCTTCGCGACTATACGCTGGACACTCCTGGTGGTCAGCGGGCCGCCGCGGTGGTTTAGATAAACCCGGGTTTCCCCCGGCTTCGGCCCGAGCTTCTCCCGGGCCGCCAGGTACGCCGAAAGCGCGGCCGCTGCGGTCTCGCCGACGGGCACGAGCCGCTCCCGGCCGCCCTTCCCCACCACGTCCAGGAAACCTTGCTCGAGATGGGCACGTCCCACCTCCAGATCCGCGAGCTCGGCGGCCCGGAGCCCACAGCCGTAAAGTATCTCGAGTATCGCCAGGTCTCGAAGGGCCAGCACCGCCGCCCGTTCTCTCGCCCTATCGTTTTTATACCTCGACAGATCCGGGTTCGCGGCCCTCAATACAGCCTCGCTTAATATCTCGGCCGCTTCGTCTTCGGTCAGGAACCTGGGAAGCTTCTTCTCGAACCGGGGCGTCATTAAAACGGCCGTCGGGTCCCCGTCTATAAATCCCTCGGCCGCAAGATATTTATAGAACTGTTTCAGGGCCGAAGTTTTACGCGCGAGACTCCGACGCGAGACGCTTCGCTCGGCCAGATAACCCAAATAGTGCCTTATCGCCAGGTAATCGGCCGTTAAAACCGTTGTGCCGGGCGAGTACTCCTCCAAGAAACGCACGAACCGGGTTAGGTCTGTCCGGTAAGCCAGGACCGTATTAGCGGATAGACCCCGGTTCCGCACGAGGTAATCTTTAAATTTCTCGACTTCCTCCATCGGGGAAAAGGGTTTATTCCAACCCGAACTCCTTCTTCAACCCCCGCGCCAGCGGCTCCGCCCCGAGCTGATTAGACAGCTTCTCGGTCTGCTCGGCGTACGCCTTCCAACGCTCGTCCTTCACTTCGAACAAAGCGCGCGCGAGAAACCCCGGGGTCTCGGCCATATACCGGGAGTCGTCCTTTTCTTTGGCTTCTTTGAAAACGGTAACGGCTTTTTTGCCGGCGGCGGCGTAATCTCGTTTCGCGTAAAGCAACTTCTCTTCCAATAAACCCGAAACGTCGCCCCGGGTACCGCCTTCAGCTTCGTCGAACGCAATAAACGACGAAAGAGCCCGTTCGGCTTCTTCGAACATCCCGAGCCTAATATAACCCTCCGTAATCACCGGGTATAAGTCCGCGTTCAATTCCCGCAGGTTCCGTTTATCGAACTCGGGCGTCGAGAGACCTTCCATAACGGATAAAGCTTCCGCCGCCGCCAGATTTACGGCGACCTGCTCCTTACGCAGCTGCTCCTGGACCCTCAGGACTCGATTCTGAATCTCCTCCTGGGCCCGGAGCTTGATCTTGACCTTCTCGGCCTCGGCTTTCTTCTCCGAGACGTGCTCGGCCTGTTTGCGAATCTCGCCCTCGCGGTCCTGCCACTTGCGCTGCAGGACGAGGAACTCCGCCTTATAGCGCTCGTTGACGCGATGCACCTCTTCCTTAAGCTTCTTGGCCTCCTCGGCCTGCATCCGCAGGGAGGGTACCTCGACCACCCGCCCAAACGTACTCCCCCCGTCTACCCACCGCACGCCTACTGCAGGACCTCCGAGCCTCTTTGAGCCCTCCTTGGCCATTCCGGCGGCTATGGAATGTGAAAGGGGAC
>CBDUXC010000282.1:0-3492 GCA_965371065.1 uncultured bacterium | reverse complement strand
GGCTATCTTCTCGGCTAGATAAGCAGCTTCGGTCTCGTCGTCCTCGGCGCGGACGCCGAGTAACACGAGGAGCCCCGGACCTATCCGGCCGGTTTCCTTACCCGATACGCGGACGCTCGCCCGCGAAACCCTCTGTACGACGGCTTTCATATCCCGGTCCGGCTATTTGACAGAAAAAAAAGACAGCCGTCGAACGACTGTCTTTTTACGTTATCGAATCCGTTACTGTAAAGGCGGAATCGTAAAGACCTGGTCCGGGAAAATAAGGTCCGGATCTTTAATCTGGTCGCGGTTGGCGTTGTAGATCAAGGGCCATTTGTAGTAGTACGGATGATTGTAGACCTTTCCGGCGATTATCCAGAGGCAGTCACCCGGGATAACGGTATACGTATCGCCTTTGCAGAAACCCTCTATGTACTTCTGGTCTTCGGCGATTATCCCTTTCCACCAGTCCTGGACCTTCTGGATCTTCATAATCTTGCCTTCGGTGGCCTTGTTCTCGTATTCGACGCCTTCGGCTTCTTTATTTAAGAGAGCCGTATCTTCGAGCATAGCGCCGGTCTGCTCTTTTACATCCATACCCGTTTGACGTTCGTTTTCGTCGATTTCTTTGATTATCGCGTCCCAGTTCTGGGCGTACGCCAACGCGGGGAGCAGCAAAGAAGCCGCGGCTAATATAAGGACGATTTTCTTCACAGCGTTTTCTCCACCCCTTTCGTTAGGAGATATTGGAGTTAGTTAACCAGGAATTCCTCCGTTGGGGGAACCTATTCCCAGCTAGGAGGTTCGTCGTTGCCGTGGTAAAGCGGTGTAACCGCGTCGCCGCGACCCTTCTCACAGGCGTTGCGTTGCGCGTGAATATCCGCGTGAGTTTCCGCAAGGTCGTCGAGCGAGTTTACCAACCTTTCGAACTCGCTGTTATAAGCGTCATTAGCGTCCTTGGCGCGTTGCAGCCGGTCTTCGGCATCCTGTTTTTGCATTTTGGCGTCGTACCAAGTCCTGTCGTCGTCGTTCGGACGGCAGCCGATGGTGAAGACCCCGAGGATAAACGCCGCAACAACGACTAAAGCGAGTAATTTCCTCATCCTGGAACTCCACCTCCCTTCGAGGCCGTTAAATTATTAATAGGTTACGACTATAATTTATGAATCCGTTTCGGGTGAGCTGGGAACCGTATCCTATCCTCCCGTGTCGGATTTGCCGCATTATACGAAGGGGCGTTTTTTTTGTCAAGGGAAAAAATCGCCTACCGACGACAACGAGAACGGACTCACTTAAGCGGAAACTCCGCCGAACGGCGTGAACTTACCGGATTTCGACGCGTTAAAGTAGCGTCAACCGAGGCGCTATAGGAACGACGTATAAAACGCCGGTCAGGTTATGCCGTTTTAGCCGCCGTACTACGAGCCGTAACCCCATATTTCTCTTGACAGTGGCGGCCACGTGGATTAATATCGGAATCCGATTAACGCCGGGTTCCCGGCGGGCGTAATCTTAATAACACCGGAGAAAATGGCCCAAGGAGACGTAGAACGAGCGGCGGAACTTGTAGCGGTTTTCAAGGACCTGAACGCCCAAATAGCCCGCGTTATAATTGGGCAGCAAGACGCACTGTTCGAGATACTGGTCGGCCTGGTCGCCGGCGGGCACTGCCTGTTGACGGGCGTACCGGGGCTCGCGAAAACCCTGATGGTCAGTACGATTTCGAAAGCACTTGACCTCGAGTTTTCGCGTATCCAGTTCACGCCCGATTTAATGCCGTCCGATATAACCGGGACGGAGATTATCGACGATAAACCCGGTGGCGGCCGTTCGTTCAGGTTCGTCCGCGGGCCGGTTTTCGCGCAGATAATACTGGCCGACGAGATAAACAGGACACCGCCGAAAACCCAAGCGGCACTCCTGCAAGCTATGCAGGAGGGCCAGGTTACCGCAGGGGGGAAGACCCACGACCTGCCGCGGCCTTTCTACGTTCTGGCGACCCAGAACCCGATCGAACAGGAGGGGACGTATCCGCTTCCCGAGGCGCAGCTCGACCGGTTTATGTTGAACGTCCTCGTCGGCTATCCGGACGCGGACGAAGAAAACGAAATAGTCGCGACGACGACTTCGGCACCGCCCGAAGACCCGGAACCGGTGGCGGGCGCCGAACAGATAATCAAGTACCAGGAACTTGTCCGAAGGGTACCCTTACCCGAAAGCGTATTAAACACGACGGTCAAGCTCTGCCGGTCGACGCGGCCGGGCGACGGCGCCCCGGAGTTTATAAACCGCTGGGTTTCCTGGGGCGTAGGTCCGCGAGCCGCCCAGCACCTTGTACTGGCAGCCAAGGGCGGAGCCTTACTCCAAGAACGCACGGCTGTTACAATTGACGATATCGAAAGGTTGGCGATACCGGTTTTAAGGCATAGGCTCGTCCTCAATTTCTCGGCCGAAGCCGAAGGCGTAACGCCCGACGACGTCCTGAAAGATGCGGTCCAAGCGGCGTTGGTCTAAGGAACCTGATGGGAATAAGAAAATACCTGAATATTATCGTCGCGCCGGAAGACAGTTCTTCGACTCTGAACTTCAGACTGTCGTTACCTTTTCTATATACGGTTACCGTAATAGCATCGATACTCTTCGTCGGGGTCGTCGTTCTAATCTTTAACCAGGCTATGGACGAGGTAAAACTCGGCGAACTGGAATTATTAAAACGCCAGAACCAACAACTGAAGAAGAAACTGGCCGAAGTCGATAAAATCGCCGAAAAAATCAACGAGCTGGAGGTAATCGAAGATAAACTGATGGTAATGGCAGGCGAACGGGAAGCCGAAAGAGAACTCGAGGCCATTACCGTAGGCGAAGAAGCGGAGCTCTTCGGAAATGGTGCACTCACGCTTCCCGACGGCCTTCGCGAGTACCACGGGTACGTAGCCGAGCACCCGGGAGCGGAATTCCTGGCCCCCCTTGGCGACGCCGTATCGGACGGATGGTTAAGCCGGGGTTTCGGCGAACGAGTATCGCTGGGGCCTAAAGGGTTCCACCCGGGCGTAGACATAGCCGTTCAAGAGGGAACACCTGTCCGCGCCACCGGCCCCGGTGTGGTAATATTCGCGGCTAACGACCCGGTGTACGGGAACCTTGTGATTTTAGAACACGGCCTAACCGGTTATAGTACTTTCTACGGACATAATAAAACCTTGAAAGTTAAAGTAGGCGACAAAGTTAAACGCGGGGCGGTCATCGCCCTTTCGGGCAACACCGGCGAAAGCAGCGCGCCCCACCTGCATTACGAAATAAGGCTCCACGGCGTCCCGGTGAACCCGTTGAAGTACATCAAACGGCCCGGCGAGGTAACGTTTACCGATTTCACGCCCGCAACTCCTGAAATAATCCCTGCGGAGGAGACGGTAATAACGGAAGAAAAAGCGCCGACCGAAAGCGAAAAACCGCCGCCGGAGGAACCGGACACCGAAACACCCCCTACCGACACCGGCGGAAGCATACCTG
>CBDUXC010000281.1:0-3500 GCA_965371065.1 uncultured bacterium | reverse complement strand
CGTCGGGTGGCCGACCTGGCGGAGCAGGTTGGCCTGTCGGGCAAGGTCGCCCTGACCGGCGGCGTTGCATTGAACGAAGCGTTCATAGCGTTCTTTAAAGAAGTATCGGGCCTGGACGTATTCGTACCGGCGGAACCTCAGTTCGCCGGCGCCCTGGGCGCCGCACTCATCGCCCGGGAACGGAGCGGATACCCTTCTTAGAAGCTGTTTTTGAATAGGGAAAACTACCTTTGTGGGAGAAGCCTTTAATGGTAAACTACGATAGTTTTATGGACTTGTATGTATATTTAAGCAAAGGAAAGCGATGACGGTACGAGTGCGATTCGCCCCGGCCCCGACCGGGCACCTTCACGTCGGGGGCGCCCGGACGGCCCTGTTCAACTGGCTCTTCGCCCGGCACCACGGCGGGAAGTTCGTCCTGCGCGTAGAGGATACGGACCCGGAACGCTCGAAAGAAGAGTTCCTAGATTCGATATTCAAAGCCCTCGAGTGGCTTGGTATGAACTGGGATGAGGGGCCGCGTAAAGGGGGCGACTACGGGCCTTACCTACAGTCGGCGCGCAGCGATATATATCGGGAACACCTGGACCGGCTCGTCGCCGACGGATATACGTACGATTGTTATTGTACGCCTGAAGAGCTGGAAGCCCAGCGCGAAGCTGCCCGGGCCGAGAAGCGTGCGTACCGCTACGACGGGCGTTGCGCCCGGTTGACCGGCGAGGACGTCGCGGCGTATGAGGCCGAAGGCCGGCGCCCGTCGGTCCGCTTCCGGATGCCCCGGGACGGCGTCCTGTTCTTCGACGACGCGATTCGCGGAAAAGTGGATGTCCCGGCCGAGGAGTACGACGACTTCATAATCGCCCGGCCGGACGGTACGCCCACGTACAACTTCGTCTGCGCCGTGGACGACGCGACTATGGCGATTACCCACGTTATTCGCGGCGAGGACCATATAACTAACACGCCCAAGCAACTTGAGGTGCTGCGGGCGTTGGGATACGACGCGCCGACGTACGCCCACCTGCCGCTTTTGTTGGGGCCGGACAAGTCCCGGCTGAGCAAGCGCCACGGCGCGACGAGCGTGCTGGAATACCAGAAGCAAGGCTTTTTACCGGAAGCGTTCGTCAATTTCCTGGCGCTCCTCGGGTGGTCCTACGACGACGCGCGGGAGTATTTTACCCGGGACGAGTTGATTAAGTACTTCAGCCTCGAGCGGGTCAAGAAGAGCGGCGCCGTTTTCGACGTCGAGAAGCTGACGTGGATGAACGGAACCTATATCCGGGAGTTATCGCGCGCCGAGCTTTTCGAGAAGTGCCGGCCGTGGCTTGCGGGGGCCGGGTACGTGCCGGCCGACACCGACGAAGCGACGGTGGAATATGCGACTCTGGCGCTGTCCCTTGAACAAGAGAAGATGAAGTTGTTGGGAGACGCGCCGGAGTTGGTAGAACCGTTTTTCAAAGAACCGGACGCGTACGAGGAGAAGGCCGAGAAGAACGTACGGAAGTTGGAGGAGCCGCCGGAAGCGTTCGCCGAGCTGGCGGACCGGTTTGACGCGTTGGAAACCTTTAACGCGGAAGCTATAGAAGGGGTTGTAAGGGATTATGCCGGGGAGCTGGGCGTGGGAGGCGGGAAGGTCATCCACGCGGTCCGCGCGGCGCTGAGCGGCCGGAGCTGGGGCCCGTCGCTATTCGAGATGGCCGAGCTGCTCGGGCGCGAGCGATGCGTTCGGCGGTTGAGGGCCGCGGCGGAGAGGTTTGGTGAATAATGGTACGAATGGTACGGAGCCGTTGAGGTAGGTTACGAGCGGTTTATAGTAATGAATAAAGAGAAAAGCGGGGGAGATATAAAATGGATAAAAACTTTATGGACGATCTCCACGAGATCCGCGAAAAATTAACTGCGGAAGTAGAAGGGATGTTGCCTAAAGAGATAGCATCGTATATAAACGAGCTGGCGGCTAAAGCGAAAGAAGAGTGGGGTTTGGATTTACCTAATGCTAAAGACGAACGCCGCGCCAACCGCGAGTAAGACGGCGGCGTTCGGGTTGTTATTAGTTACAAGCGTTAAACCGGGAAGGCATAATATAAAAAAAAGGCAGGGTCTTATCGACCCTGCCTTTGGTTTGCTACTCGTTCGCGTCGCTATTCGGGAGGCGGGGTAGGCGCGGGGCCGCTCTTCTTGCCCTTCTTCTTCAGCAGTACGATGATTATGACGATGATGACTATGATGATGATGACGCAAATGATGATTCCGAGTATCGTGATTATACCGCCCGCCAGGATGCCGCCGGCACCCGGCACGCCCGCCGGTTTCTCATAGGTGGCGCTCATCTCGACCGTGTTGTTGATGAGGTCGGGGAGCGGGTATTCCCAGGTAACCGTGTTCCCGTCGGCGGCCAGCGTACCGTTGGTCTCGGTTACGGCGCCGGGGCAGGTAAGAGAGTAGGTGAACTTATAATCGGAAAGCTGCGACGGGTCTTCAACTTCCATCGTCAGGGTACAGGTCTGGGTGTATACCGCCGTGTCGCCGGCGTCGGCCAGCGCGAAGACCTGGGTCATCTTGTCCTCGACGGCGAAAACGCCGTAACCGTTCAGGTCGGCGACATCGCCGAAGGTCAGGTTGTACGTAGCCTCGTGGGAGCCTTCCTCGCCTTCGGCCGGTAAGACTACCGTAATGTCGCTGACGGTTACGTTGGAATCAGCATACTCCGCCGTAATCTCGCCTTCATCGAAGGAGAGTACGGGAGTGCCCGACGTACCTTCGGGGTCATCGCTGGTGTAATGGACATTAACGGTGCCCGACCCGTCGGCGTTCAGGGTCATTACCTGGTCGTAGTTGATACAACCGGCCGCGATTATCGCCGCGGCGACCGCTAGTCCGACCAAAGCTAACCGCAATTTCATAACTTCTCCTTTTCGACGTTAGTTAATATATCAAGATATAAAAAGACAGCTACGTGGAGCGTTAGCTCCGAGTAGGCACGATACTAATATACTTTAGCGAAGAAGGCAAGCGTTTTTTACGCCGTAAATATATCAGTCGAAGACCCTCCCGGGACCGACGCATCCCTGGCCCGACCCTCCGTATCCGCCATATACGGCGTACATTTTAACAGGCTCTTCAAGGAGTTCCGGAAGGGGAAACTTCCAAACAACAGTGCGTCCGTCCGGCGTTACTTTTCCGTTCGTCATAGTTATGTCTTTCGGACACGTGACGGAATAGGTGAATTCGTAACCCGTAAGGTCCGAGTCGTCTTCGACGTCCATATTAAGCGTGCACGTCTCGGTGAAAGTCGTCGAATCGCCCGCTTCGTCCAACGTAAAGACTTGGGTCATCTTATCCTCGGCGGTCGTTGCGTCTTTGACGGCGAAAACGCCTCGACCGTTAAGGTCCGCGATATCCTCGAAATCGATGTAGTACGTTGCTTCGGAAGGACCTCCCTCCTCTTCGGCCGGTACTACCACCTCTATATCACGGACTTTAATCCCGGGACTTAAATA
>CBDUXC010000280.1:0-3504 GCA_965371065.1 uncultured bacterium | reverse complement strand
CCTCTGCTTATCGTATGGATGCTCTTCGTACGCCGTACGAGTTATATAAAATTGCTGGCTTTTGCGACGGTTTTTCTCGCGGTATTGTCGCCCTGGCTGATACGGAACTACCGCGTGACCGGCGAGTTCCAGTTGATCGATTGCAATTCCGGCATAAATATCTACCTGGGCAACCATTATAAAGGTAAAGGTGAGTATTATCCTCTACCGAAAAGCGAGAGCCCTTTCGTCGGTAAGCAATTGAAACGGTGGGAAAGAAATAAAATAGCGTACGGCTTCGCCGTACGTAACGCGTACGAACATCCAATCGGCACTCTTAAAGTAATCGGTCTAAAAGCAGGTTACGTTATTTTCCCGTCGGGCGAAAAGTTATACCTAAAAAAAGGTATCGCCCCGCCGCGGTTATTATGGATACTACTTTCGGCTCTATTCTTCGAAATGATAGCTATCGGGGTCGCGGTATATCTTGCTAAGAAAGGGAAATCAGGGAGCGCGGACGTATTATGGCTCTATATCGTGTCGGTCGTCGCGGTTATGATAATCGTCTTTTTCGGCGAACGGTTCAGGATGACGACGTACCCAGCCGCTATACCGATCGCTGCAGCGGGTTTGTTGTACCTGTTCAATAAAGGCGAAACGCGTCGAAAAATAATCGCTTTGGTTATTCTGGTTCTCTCGCAGATCGCGGCAGGAACCTACATACTCCTTTTCAGACCGAACGTAGTAGAAAGGACGATTTTCTTCCTACAGAAACTAACGTAGCCAGGCCGTTTCTATAGAAATAAAAACCGCCGTTCCGGCTAAACCGGAAGGCGTACTTCTAAATCTAACGTACGCAGGATTTCAAGGCGGTAACCGCGGGCGATTGTACGGTTCCGTAAGTTTCGTTGTCCTTGACGTTCCCGACGCGCCGGTGTATAATCGCCCGGTTTACTGTAAAAGGCGTTATCAAACGTTTTCCGTAAAAGTCAGGAGGATTGTTATGAAACGCATAAAAAAGCAATCGTATTCACCTCTGCGTAACGTCAATATAGCGTTACTCGTAACCTTAACGTTAGCCTTAACCGGGGCTTTATACGCCGCGGAAGCAGGTTCCATTCCCTTGGAAAAAAGCCCTATTACAGTAAAAGGCGGCCCGGTCGCGCCGAGCGAGTTCGTCGCCGGCGAGATCATAGTCGTATTCGAAGAAAACGTAACGTCCGCGGTTATAGAAACCGTCGTCGAAGGTGTGGGCGGAGAAATCGCAGAAGTAAGCGTCTTAGATCCCTCACGGGTCGTCGTTTCCGTTCCCGAGGGACAGGAAGACGAATACATAGACGCGTATTCGCAATTGGATACGGTACGCACGGCCGAGAAGAACTACGTTTACAAAACACAATCCGGATCGGAACCCTCTAAGCATGAAACGTCAATAGGCGAATAGTCGGGCGGATAAACCTATAGGGAAGCACCTCCGTCGCCCGCTGGAGTCACCCCGAAACATAAACTCAGTGAGGTCATAATGAACCGTTGGAAACGCGTGAAACGCCGGCCGGACTGGATGCGCCTGTCGCTTGCCGTTACCGGCGTGGCGTTTTTTATTTTCACGCCGATATTACCGAACTTCGCGTACGCCGACGCGAACGTCGTCGAATCTAAAACCCTGTTCGGCGCGGGAAAAACCGGTGGATACGCGCCCGGCGAAATCGTCGTCCTGTTCGAGGACTTCGTCGGCGTAAAAACCGCGAGCGCAGTCGTCGAAAAGGCCGGCGTCGAGTTAATCGAGCGGAGCCGTATGAACCCGTCGCGTGTCGTCGTTTCGGTCCCGGAAGGTGAAGAAGAGGATTACGCAAAAGCGCTCCGTAGCGACCCAAACGTTCGGTACGCCGAAAAGAACTACTATTACTACGCGTTGTTCGAGCCCAACGACACTTACTATTACCTGCAATGGCACTTCAACAAACCCGACTTCATATACGCCGAAGAGGGTTGGGACGTCGAACGCGGCGACCCGAACGTAATAGCAGCGGTGATAGATACAGGCGCCGCTTACGAAACGCGGGCAGTACCGGCCCACGAGCTGAGCGAAGTAAGGGGCGACCGCTACGTAAAAGCACCCGACCTCGGCGGAACCGGATTCGTCGCCGGGTACGACTTCGTCCACGGCGACCAGCACCCCAACGACCAGAACGGCCATGGGACCCACGTCGCGGGTACTATCGCGGAGACGACGAACAACGGCGCCAACGTGGCCGGTCTGGCCCACAACTGTAGTATTATGCCCGTCCAGGTCCTCGGATACGATGGGTCCGGGAGCCTGGACGATGTCGCCGACGGAATAGACTATGCCCGCACAAACGGCGCACACGTCATTAATATGAGCCTCGGCGGGTCCGACTATTCGGACATACTGAAAACCGCCTGCGACGAAGCCGACGCGGCCGGTATCGTCGTCCTCGCGGCGTCGGGCAACGACGGTACGGCGTACGTAACCTATCCGGCCGCGTTCGACAGCGTTATCGCCGTGGGCGCCGTCGATTATAACGGCGACCTGGCGTATTACTCTAACTACGGCACCGACCAGGAAATCGTCGCGCCCGGCGGCGACATCAACGTCGACCTCAACGGCGACGGTTACGCCGACGGCGTACTACAGATGACCTACACCGAGATGTATGAACCGGGGCTCTTCGACGAAACGCTGGCCCGGGTGGACACCTTCTCCAACGTGTTCTTACAGGGGACGTCGATGGCCTGTCCCCACGCCGCAGGGTTGGCGGCGCTGCTCGTCGCCAACGGCGTGAAAGGAAACACGGCCGTGCGTAAACGCTTGCAGGATACGGCCACGGACCTCGGAGCCTGGGGCCGGGACGACGAGTACGGCTACGGCCTGATTAACGTCGAGGCGGCACTCAAGAACGAAGTCCCGGACGCGGGTTGCGGGGACTGCGGCGATTTCGCCCTATTCGACCTGGGGCTGTTCTTCATGATGTACGGGATACTGTTCGTTTACAGGCGGGTAAAAAAGTAAGAAAAACTAACATCGCTTATAAACTAAGCCGGGCTTCATGCCCGGCTTTCTTTAATACGACTTTGAGGGCGACTGGATTTGAACCGGCGGCCACCTACCCCCCAGGCAAAAACTGGGTAATTTCGTAAACCCTTCTTAACACGTTACTTATATAATTATCAATAAGTTACGCCGTTTCTGGAATTTCCGACAAATCTTAAATATCCGCAATTTCCGGAAAATTTGGTCGATATATGGTCGAGTGAACTAACACTTATCAATAGACACGTTATTAGTATACTAACCTTCGGCTATAACGGAAAAAGAACGGTCAATCCCGTTCCCTAACGCTTTTTGGATTATTATCGCCGTAATTTAACAACGTATCTAGCTCTACTTATTTAACGGAACCCGGCCTTTATCTCACCCAAGCTCTTTGGTTCTATACCTGCGAACTCGTATTCGATTTGTAATTTCGGGCGATGGCCGGCTGTCCAATGTTCGCCGCTTATTAA
>CBDUXC010000279.1:0-3533 GCA_965371065.1 uncultured bacterium | reverse complement strand
GCCGGCGCCGGCAAGTGCGGTTGTACGCGCATCCACAGTATCGTTCGGCTCGCCGAGATGCAGCCTATAGGGTTCGTAAACGTCCGACAAGTCATGATAATAACGGCTCGCGCAGCCGATAAATATAAAAGGTAAAACGAAAAATACAACCAGTCTTTTAACCATCGGTCGTACTCCCTACGAGGGTTTCGCCGTCGATTATAGTATAGTTGTATCCCTGTTCGGTTAGGAAAAGCTCCCTCTTCTGCGCGTAATCCTGTTCGACCGAATCCCCCGACACAACCGTGTAGAAATACGCGACATTTTCACCGGATTTGGGGCGCAGTATACGTCCGAGCCTTTGAGCTTCTTCCTGGCGGGAACCGAACGTACCGGATATTTGAACGGCCACGTTGGCGTCCGGAATGTCCACCGCGAAGTTAGCCACTTTCGACACGACCAGTACAGGTATCTTGCCGCGGCGAAAGTCTTCAAACAGCTTATCCCTTTCGGCCTGGGGCGTCTGCCCCGTCAGGAGCGGCAGCTTAAAACGTCCGGCGAGTTCTTTCAGTTGACGTATGTAGTGGCCGATAACCAAAACCCTGTGACCGCGGTGCCGACTTAAAAGCCGGTCCACGACGGCGAGCTTCCGGAAGTTCTCGGCGGCGACCCGGAACCGCTTTTGGTTGGAGCTGGACGCGTAGAGCACCCTGTCCTCCCTGGTCATCCCGATACGGATTTCGGTACATTTAGCTTCGGCGATCCAACGCTTCTTCTCCAGCTCGCGCCAGGGCGCGTCATACCGCTTCGGGCCTATTAACGAGAAGACGTCGTCCTCGCGGCCGTCCTCGCGCACCAACGTCGCCGTCAAGCCCAACCGCCGACGGGTTTGGATTTCAGCCGTAACGCGGAAGACGGGAGCCGGAAGCAAATGGACTTCGTCGTAGATTATCAATCCCCAATTCTCAGCGGCGAAAAGCCCGAAGTGAGGGAACGGCCCTTTTTTATCCGGGCGCCATATTACTATCTGGTAAGTTGCGACGGTGACGGGGCATATTTCCTTAACGTGGCCCGAATACTCGCCCACCGCGTCGCCGCCGAGGTTTGATTTATCCAGTATCTCTTCCCGCCATTGCCGTACAGCCGTTGTGTTGGTCGCCAGGATAAGGGTCCGCGCGCCGACCGCGGCCATAGACGCAAGACCGACGATAGTCTTGCCGGAGCCGCACGGCAGTACGACTACGCCGCTTCCGCCGGCCGCGGCGCCGCCCCGATAAAACGCGTCCGCCGCCGCCCGCTGATAATCGCGGACGACGAACGGCTCATCGGTAGTCAAGCACTTATCACGTAACAGCATGTCGAGCGGTTCGCCTTCAACGTACCCGGCCAAATCCTCGACCGGGTAACCGACCTTGATTAAAGAGCTCTTAAGGCTGCCCCTGGCGAAGTCTTTAACCCTGGCGGTCGCAGGACCGGTACGTTCGTCGAGATAAGGTTGAACCTTCTTGTTGTTGAAGATTACCGAGAGGAGTATTTCATCTTCAGCTTCCAGATAATAACCGTCGCCGTCGGCCAGCAGCTTCAACCTGCCGTATCGGCCCATCTGGTCCCGCACCAACTCGGTTATTACCGGCGGCATTTCGTATTTCCCGTACCGTTCGAGGACACTCAAAATATCGTCCACGTTCAGACCCGCGGCCGCCGCGTTCCAGAGCGATATGGGGGTAATGCGGTAGGTGTGGATATGTTCCGGGCTCTTGACCAACTCGGCGAACGGGAGGAGCGCGTCCCTGACCTTCTCGTGAAGCGGATGGTCCACCTCCAAAAACAGCGTCCGGTCGCTCTGAACGATGAGCGGCCGGTCGGCCGAGTTGGTAGGGCACGTCCCGGAATACATCCGTAAAAGATAACATACGTAGCGAAAAAAAGCTATCAAGTAAAACAACAGCATGGGACACGGAAGGGAGATCGTGACCCGGTCAATACGTTTCCGGCTTTTATCACCTTGTCGAAACGTCGGTATTATGATAATATCGCCCATAGATAAAGCTAATACTCACCGGAAAGGAGTGATGAGATGGTAACGATCGGTTATATGGAGGGTACCGATTCGGGGCTATTAACCAAGCTCGCGGCGGCCGGCATTGAGACCACGCCCATTAGTAATACCGGCGACAGCCACGGGAAGTATATAGTAGACCTGAGCGCAAGCGACGGTATTGACGCCGTAGTCGGTTATTTCCATAAATTCGTACCGGCCAAAGAATCCAACCTGACGTCCGCCGACTTAATGAAGGCTTGTATCGAAAACCGCATAAGGGTTGTCGTTGTTGCCAAAAAAACCGACCACGCCATCGTCGCGAAGGCGCTGGGCGGCGTCGCTTCGAGCGTAACCCTAGTCACCCGTCGCGAAATCGAGAAAGCGATCCTGGGATTGTTATGAAGAACCAGACCGCCGCCGCGAGCGTTTTGGGACGTATCCCCTGGTAACTCAACTTCTTTAGCGGATTACTCTGAATCGTAACAAACCGGATACTTTCATAAGGCACCTCCGTTATTTTCGCTCTATGAAAGTGAAGTAGTAGCGTAACCCTATCGGGGAATACGATTTTAAGGACCGTTTCCGGCGGCTATTTCCCTTGTTATAACAGCTTTATTATGATAGTATTAGTAGTATTATTCGATAAATGGGACAGCCGAAAGGGAGCAAAGATATGTTTACGATAGGTTATATGGAGGGCACCGATTCGGGGCTTCTAACGAAACTCGCCGCCGCCGGCGCCGAGACGCTGCCCCTGGGCAACGGCTGGGACGGCCACGGGCAGTACGTAGCCCACCTGAACGTAGGCGACGGCGTAAACGCGGTCGTCGGCTACTACCACAAGTTCGAAACCCTGTCCGGTTCGAACCTTACGCCCGGCGACTTACTCACGTCGTGTAAGATATGCGGGATTAAGATATACATAATCGCCGACAAAGACGACCACGATAAGGTCAAAAAAATGCTGGGCGAAGTAGCGTCGGACGTTACGGTGGTCGACCCGGGCGAAGTCGGCGACGCGTTGTTGAAACTTGTATGACGCCGGTCCCGCGGGTCGCTCCAAAAACCCGTTATCGCGCGACATAACAAATAAGGGCACCCGCGAAGGGCGCCCTTTTACTTTTCTACCTGCCTTATTGACTACACAAGCCCCTGGTCGAGCATCGCGTCGGCGACCTTGACGAAGCCGCCGATGTTAGCGCCGTTCACGTAGTTGACGAAGTCGCCGTCTTTGCCGTACTCGACGCACCGGTCGTGGATCGCCGCCATAATATCGCGAAGTTTCGCGTCCACTTCCTCCCGGGTCCACGAGAGCCGCAGACTGTTCTGGGACATCTCGAGACCGGAGACCGAAACGCCGCCGGCGTTGGCCGCCTTACCGGGGCCGTAGAGTATCTTATTGCCAAGGTACACCTCGATAGCTTCGGGCTTCGACGGCATATTGGCGCCCTCCGACACCACCTTCACCCCGCCGGCCATCAGGTTCTCGGCGTCTTTCTCGTTTATCTCGTTC
>CBDUXC010000278.1:0-3540 GCA_965371065.1 uncultured bacterium | reverse complement strand
CCGCAACCGTGAACATACGCCTTACGCCGAACGGCCTTTATCGGACCCGAAAGTTTACCCGTCGGTTAAGAGGGACGCTCAGGCCGAAGTAATGTTAAGCGACGAAACGGACCGGAAGTGTAGGGAGTGGTTCGACAGCCTTAAAGGGAAACACAAAATCGTAGTAGACGAGAAGGTGTTAAAAGCCGTTTTTAAAGAGATCAAAAAAAAGGAAAGTTAACGTACTGCTATAGATAGGTTCAACGGAAGGTGTTTATGAAACGCACGATATTATTAGCGACGGCGATTACGGTTGTGGTGGCCGGCTGCGGTCCCGTTATCGAAGAGGAGACCGCGATAGTCTATATCGACGGAGACCCTGCCGTTCCGGCTAACCTGTACTCGAGAGCTTACGAAAACATCGTCAAAGAGGAAAACGACGGTAAACCGCTTCAGTACGAGCGTGCCCGGGAACTTCTGGACGACGTAGTAACGGCCGACGTTCTGGTCCGCGAAGCGGAAGCCGCCGGATACGCCGAAGACGAAGATTTCGTGGAAGAGATGGAGAGTTTCTCGGAACGGGCTTTGCTTACCGCTCTCGACGAATGGGCGGCGGAACAAGTATACGTTACGGAAGAAGAAATCCGGTTGATGTACGATTTTAACGAGAACCAACGTTTATACAGCGCTATTTTCGGTTTCCGGCGGGACCGTATCGAGGAAGCGAAGACTAAGTTGGACTCGGGCGACCCTTTCGCGGACGTTGCCGCCGAGTACACGGAAGACCCTACCGCCGCGGAGGCCGGCGGCAAGTCGGAAGTACCTATGCCCTATATCGGAGACGTTTTTACCGAAGCGTTGTACGAGTTGGAAAACGTCGGCGATGTAACCGACGTATTGACTAACGACGTAAAAAGCGTTTTCGTGATACTGAAGTACGACGGCCACGCCGACGACGAATCCGCCGAGTTGGGCGGAGACAGCGAACCTGAGGGGAGTGGAGCCGAAACCGGAACGCCGGCGGAATCTCCGTCTTACGAAGAGCTCGCCGGCGTTTACGAAAAACAAATACGCGCGCAGAATACCGCGGAGTTTATTAACGCCGAACTGGACGCGTTTTTAGAAAACAACGTTCCCGAATATAACGACGAATTATATAACGCGGTTTTTACGGTGCCATACGGAGAACTGAGCGAAGAACATTCGGGTGAGGATGTCGTACTCGCGTCGGTCGCGGGTGCGGATTTTATGTTCAACGAGTTTTTCGGCGTTTTACCGAGGTTCTTGCGAATGGGACCCGAAGAGATAGACGAATACAAATCAGAAAGACCTGAGTACTTTAAAGAAACGGCGGACGCAATAATGCGGTGGCTCCTGATGAATAAAGTCCGCGGCGCTTACGCCGAGAATAAAGGACTGGACCAAACGCCCGATTTCAAACTGGAGTATTACAGGAAAAAGGGCGATTTACTGGTTTCCGATTTCTACGAAGACGTTTTCGTACCGTCGGTGTTCGACCCGACCGAAGAGGACGTTAGAGCATATTACGAAAGATATACGGAGGATTTCGGCTATTCCGAAAAGATGAAAACGGCGTACGTAGCCGTATACGACGAGGAGAAGGTGGAGAATTGGAGGGAACGGGTCGCCGCGGGCGAAGATTTTGCGGTTGTCGGCGGAGAATACGAGGGTTATATAACGGGGTTGACCGACGAGGAAAAGACGGCACGGGACCCGATGGATTCGATAGACCTCGGGACATATATATATAAGGACCAGGGCCGGAAACCGTTAGTTATTTCCGTCAACTCAGAGATATTGGATTTGTTGGAAAAGGAAGTCTACAACTACGGCGTCGGCGGTACTTCGCCGGTAATCCGGATGGAAGATGGACGTTACCTGTTCTTCCACAACGTGGAACATATCCCGTTTTCCGGTAAGCCATATGAGGAAGTCGCCGAAGAAGTGCATCTGGGTTATCAGAACGAAGTAATGGGTAGTCTAGAGACGGACGAAAAGTTGCAGGCTTGGTTCGCCGGGCTCAAAGCGAAATACGAAATCGAAGTGGACGAAGCCGTCTTCAAGAAGTTATATAAACAGCTCTCGGCCGAGGAGTGGGAAGATGAATAATCCGGTGGTTAGAGGTATATTCGTTGCCGCCGCTGTTTTCTCGATATGCGTTTTTTTTGTGATAGCCGGTTGCGGCGGGCCGAAACGGGGCGAGGTGTCGGAGACGGTCGTCGTCGCCCGGGTCGACGGCCGTAATATAACCGCCGCGGAGATCTCGAGGCGGATGTATCCCCAGGGAAGGTCCAAAGACGCGGTGCCCGACCCTACGGCCGTCGAAGCTGTTACGGACCAACTTATAGAGCGCGCGCTGGTTCTGAACTGGGCTGAGGAGAACAAGATTAAAGTCGATGACGAAAGCGTAGACGCCCGCGTCGCTATGATAAAAGCCGACTACGGCGCCCGGGGTTTCGATAAATACCTGAAATCCCAGGGGATTAACCTGGAGCAGTTCGAGACGAACGTTAAAGGCGACCTTACGGTCGAACTGGCGGTGGAAAAAGCGGTAATCTCCCAGGTGAAGGTCAGCGAAGCCGACATCGTTAAATTCTACGAAGCCAATAAAAGCAAGTATTCGCCGGGTAAGGAGTACCATATCCAGCAGATTATCGTCGAAAACCAGGTCGAGGCCGAAGAAGCACTGACGAAACTCGCGTACGGCGCGAGCTTCGAGGAGATAGCCGCCGAAACGTCCCTTGCGCCCGACAGGTACGCCGGCGGCGACGTCGGTTACGTCCCGGCCGACGCGGTTCCGCTGGAGGTGGCCGAACAGTTAGCGGTTTTACCCGTCGGTAAGGTCAGCCCGGCGATAAAGACCGACTATGGTTATTTCGTCGTAAAATTACTCGACGTACGCGAAGGCGAAGCGGTACCCCTCAGCGGGGTTCGCGACGAAATCGAGCTGGATATCAAGACGAAAATCGAAGAGAAGCGATACGGCGGATGGGTCGAATCGCTCAAGAAAGGCGCCGACATAGAGATAGACAAAAAAGCACTGGAAAGGATTTAACCTCCTTGTTTAAGATAGTTACCTCAATTCCATTTGCGGCGTTACTCATCGCTTCCGCGTCCGTTACACAGCCGGCGGTGGCTGAGTTGATACCTATAGATGGGACCGTCGCGATCGTAAACGACGATATTATTCTGGGGAGCGAAGTAGGGGAACAAGTACAGTTTTTGTTGTCTCAGTTGGACCCCGGTTTGATTGAAGAAGCGGGCGGCGTCGGCGCGCTTACGGAAAGCGTATTGGTCGATATGATCGACAATCGGCTCTTGCTCCAACGCGCCGACGAACTGGATATCGCGGTGGCCAAAGAAGAGGTGGACGCGCTGGCCGAGGAGAACGTGGCCGCGTTCCGGGCTAATTTCGGGTCTGACGGAGAGTTTTTAGCGGCTCTAGCCGAATACGGTATTACCGAAAAAAGCTTGGTGAAGTATTACAAGAAGAACATCAGGGAGCAGTTGACTATCCGGCAGTTGATCGACCAGGAAATT
>CBDUXC010000277.1:0-3541 GCA_965371065.1 uncultured bacterium | reverse complement strand
GCGGGCGCTCTGGCCGCTATACTTGCCACCGGTGCCGGCGCACAAACTCGCACAAGGTCGCCATACTTCCGCATACTTGAAATGCTATACTGATGATCTTTTACGACGTCGCCGGTTTCAACCTTTATCGAACGCGCCCGGAAACGAAGACGGTATCGACTAAAATTAACGCCGAATTGATAAATGGCGAGTCGCCGTACCTTTACGAGGATAAAGGGTTGACCCCCGGCGAAACTTATTCGTACACGCTCGAAGCGGTCGACTTCGGCGGGGCTACCGAAACTTTCGGCCCCGCAACGGCCGAAGCCGGTTCGGCTTTACCGACCGAGTTCGCCCTGACCCAGAACGCGCCCAATCCAGTCCTCAATCATACGAACTTCCGCTTCGCGCTGCCGGAACCGACGGAAGCCGAACTCGCGGTCTACGACATGGCCGGGCGAAAGGTCGCGACAGTGTTCAACGAACGGTTGGAAGCCGGCGAATACAACGTCCCGTATGAAGTCTCGCTGGCGCCCGGCGTTTACGTTTACAGACTGACCACCGAGAACGATACGGCGGCGAGGAAGCTCGTGGTCATAAGGTAAAACCGGCTTAGAGACCGAAACTACATCGGGGAACGACCTTCGCCGGTAGGCATAATAAAACGGCGGTTTTCCTCGGTGAAAACGGCGGGGTGAAATCCGCCTTTTTTTTATAAATAAAGCGAATACCTTATATCCTTGCTTTTTAAGGATTTCGGGTATATAATGTATATACGCGATTAACGTGTGGAGGGAACTTAATGGGGAGAACCGCTCTAATCGCCGGTAACTGGAAGATGTTTAAAACGCGAGCCGAAGCAGTCGAACTCGTTGAAGGGCTAAAAAAGGGGCTTGAGAACCTGGAGAACAGAGAGGTTCTCGTTTGCCCGCCGTTCACCGCGTTGGGCGACGTACGGGAAGCGATCGGCGACGCGCCTATCAAACTGGGGGCGCAGAACTTCTACTACGAACCGGAAGGGCCATACACCGGCGAGATTTCGGCGGCGATGTTGTCGGACGCCGGCGTCGAGTACGTGATTATAGGCCACAGCGAGCGGCGCGGCCACTTCGACGAACGCGACGAACTAATAAACAAGAAAGTAAAAGCCGCCCTGGGCGCCGGCTTGAAACCGATACTTTGCGTCGGCGAAACGCTGAGCGAGAGAGAGAACAGTTCGTCGGCTTACGAGTTCGAGGCGTCCGTGGGGCCCAAATCTAAAGTACAATTAAACTTTGAACTCGGGCAATCCTGGAACGACGTACTGAAAAGGCAAATAGAGGTCGGGACCGAGGGTTTGTCGGAAGATGACGCGGGTAACCTGGCAATAGCCTACGAACCCGTATGGGCCATCGGGACCGGGCGTACGGCGACCCCTGAAATCGCGTCCGAAGCCCACAAGAGCATTAGGCTCAACCTGACGGATATATTCGGCGTCGACGTCGCGAAGGATCTTCGTATACTCTACGGTGGAAGCGTGAAACCGGGCAACGTAGGTGAGTTGATGGCCGAACGTGAAATAGACGGCGTTTTAGTGGGAGGTGCCAGCTTAAAAGCGGAAACTTTTTTACCGATAATCCGTTTCGACGGTTAGTGAACCGGGAGGAGAGTGTATGCGTGCTTTAACGTTTGTTGGCGGCATAGCGACAGCGGCTTTATTGGTCGCGGTAATCGGTTGCGGCAACGGGAGTGAGTTCGTCGGCGCGGCGGCGGAAGGCGAAAAGCTCGTAGAGAAACACGGCTGCCGCGATTGCCACGTCGTCAGGGGCGAAGGCGCCGACAAAGCCCCGGAACTGGATACGGTTATCGCCAGGGTCGGCGAAATTCAGGTACGCAAACAAATAAGAAACCCCAAAGCCGTTAACCCGAACTCAGTAATGCCTGACCTCGGTTTAAGCGAAAAGAAGCAGGACCGGATACTGGCGTACCTGCGGGAGATACAGAAATAACGTCGATATCGCGTTTCGCCGGTACTACAGACTTAAAGGGTCCGCGACCGCGAAACCACTTGACTTCCAATAGTTAAATATGGTATAGGTATCGCCCCGTTCGACCGGGGAACAACCGGAACAACGAAGGGTACTAATCGATGATATATTGGATAGTAATAGGTTTTCATATATTAGTATCGGTAACGTTAGTCGTTGTTGTTCTGCTTCAGACCGGTAAAGGCGTCGGGCTGTCGGGCGTCTTCGGCGCCGGCGGCGCCGCGAGCGAGTCCTTCTTCGGCGGCCGGGGCGCCGGCGACTTCCTGACTAAAGCAACCACCGCCGCGGCGATAATGTTTATGGTAACTTGTTTACTCCTTGCGAAGATTTCGGCCATCGACCCGGGCGAGTCCGTAATGGAAAAGACGACAACCGAAGATAAAACGAAAAAGCGGAAGGACGGCCCGAAAAAATCGATAAAAGAAGCCTTACCGGAAACTCCGGCCGAAGGGCCCGTAGAAGCTCCGGCAGGGACCGAGTAAATCTACGAAAAGAAAACCACGGCCGCCTTTTTTCGGGCGGCCTTTTTACTAAGGAACGTGTTTATTGAATGCGCGAAGGTTTGCTGCTGGGGGTCCACGTCTCGATCGCCGGTCATATATGGGAGGCCGTCAACCGGGCCGCTGATTTAGGGTGCACGACTTTCCAGATATTCCCATCGAATCCGAGGAGTTGGAAAGCTAAGGAGCCGGCCGACGTCGATATCGCCCGTTTCCGCGAACTGTTGAACGAACGCTGCTTTGCCAAGTTCTACGTACACCTATCTTATCTCCCGAACGTTTCTTCGCCCGACGACGAGCTGTGGGAGAAGTCTGTCGCGGCGTTAGCCGAAGGGCTGCGGCGTACGACGCTTCTGGGCGGCGCCGGGCTGGTTACCCACTTGGGAAGCCACAAGGGCGCCGGTATCGACTTCGGTATCACCCGAGCCGCCGAAGCGATAACGCGCGGTTTACGGGAAGTCGAAAGTCCGCTAAAGCTTCTAATGGAGGACTCGGCCGGGAAGTCTAACCAGGTGGGAACGCTCTTCACGGAACTTAATCGCGTTTACGAGGCCGTCGGCGACGACGTGAAGCCGCGGGTCGGCGTTTGCTACGATACCTGCCACAGCCACGCGATGGGGTACGACATCTCGGCGGATACGTCAGGTTTCGACCGCGCGCTGGCGGAACTTGACGAAGGGATCGGTCGAAACGCGGTCGAACTCGTCCACCTGAACGACTCGGTCAAACCCGCCGGCGACAAGCTGGACCGACACGCGAACCTGGGCGAGGGAACCATCGGCGCCGGCGGACTGCGCCGCTTCGTCAACCACCCGTTCGTCCGGGGGCGAAACGTCCCGATATGTCTTGAGACGCCCAACGGCGGGACGAAGTGGCCGAAAGAGTTGGCGGCGGTCCGCGGATGGGCCCGATAATTTTTCCGTTACAGTTACCGAATTCCGGGATTGCCCCGTCCAATAAACTTTCGTATAATCGCCTTATGTCCTGGAAGAAACCCACAGCGTTAGTTGCCGTCATTTCCCTAATATGCTTATC
>CBDUXC010000276.1:0-3554 GCA_965371065.1 uncultured bacterium | reverse complement strand
ACGAAGAGGAAATTAAAGACGACGAATTCGCCGCTTTAATAGATAACATTAACGCCGGCAAGTTTAAGTTCGTCTTCGAGCAATGCTTCAGCGGCGGTATGGTGGATGATCTGTCTGGTTTATCCGGAAAGGACATGGTGGTCGCAACTGCGTGCGAATATGACAAATCCTCGTACGGAGCTGCGGACCCACCGGGGTCGGGTTCAACCGGATATGACGAATTCGTTTACTGGTGGACGGCCGCCGTATACGGAGGGTACCCGCCCGCGAGTCTTCCCGGAACGCACCCAGCTACTCCCGATCCAAAAGACGCTGACGCAAATAACGATGGTAAAGTTAGTTTGAAAGAGGCCTTCGATTTTGCCGAGGCAAACGATAGGAAATCAGAAACCCCGCAATATTACTCTTCGTCTGCTGATGCCGACGAGTGGACACTTTGCGAGAAGAAACCACCGCCGGATTGTTGCGGAGCAACTTCCAAGGGTGAAGCCGCGTTATTTTTCGGGTTGTTCTCCCTAGCTTACGCGGTTGTCTTCGTGACGCGGAGGTTTAAGAAATAGCGGGAAACGCCGCCGTATAAAAGGGGTCGATTAACTCGACCCCTTTTCTAAAACCGTTAACTTCGTATTTGGTTAACATCCCCCGCCGTTTATGCTACACTCGCCGCCGTCTTACCCTCCCTATGTTCGAGTACGTCAACTGCAACCTCTGCGGCGCGAACGACTATCGCGTCCTCTACGCGGCGACTATCGACGAGACGTCGGCGGGGGCATTGTCGTACTTCCGCCAATCGGACCCGAACAACCTGAACTGCCGTATCGTGGTCTGCAACCGCTGCGGCCTCGCGTACTCCAATCCGCGGGAGAAACACGAACTCCTGAGCGACGTGTACCGTTCGGTTGAGGACGACGAGTACCTGAAGCAGCGGTCGTGGAAGGACGCGAGTTACCGGTGGAACCTGCGGCGCCTCGAACGGCACGTCGCCGGCGGACGGCTCCTCGACTTCGGCTGCGGCCACGGTTTCTTCCTGTCGCTCCTCGACGGACGGTGGGACGCTTGCGGCGTCGAGCCGGCCCGGGCCGCCGCCCGCTACGCGTCCGAAACCATCGGGCAAAACGTTTTCTGCGGTTTCCTCAACGAGCATAACTTCGACGCCGGGACCTTCGACGCGGTTACGATGTTCCACGTCCTGGAGCACGTTTCCGACCCGAAGGGCGAGTTGGAGCGTATAAACAAGCTACTAAAACCAGGAGGATACGTTTACGTGGAAGTGCCGGACCTGGGCAGCGTCCTCGGCCGCTGGCGGAAGCGACGGTGGTGGTACGTAATGCGGTTTCATACCTACTACTTTTCCCGTTCGTCGCTGTTACGGACGCTCCGGCGGACCGGCTTCGAGCCGGTCGACGTTCACCGGCCGGTGAAGACCTGGTCCCTGGCTTACCTGACGCGGAAGGCGACGGCGTTCGTGCCCCAGCTTGCCCTCGCCGAGCGGGCCCTGGCGCCGTCGAGTTTGGGCGCCGTCAACGTGAACGTGAACCTCAGAGACATTTTAGGCGTCGTTGCGCGCAAGGAGCGGCCGTCCGATGGCGGTGTCGGTTAAGCGCACCGTAGGCGCGATGAGTTTTTTTAACGCCGCCGCTCTCCTCGTCGGCGCGGTCCAGGCCATAGTTATCGCCGGAACTTTCGGTACCGAACGGGCGTACGACCTCTACCTGCTCATCGCCATAGTCCCCGAAGTCCTGATAATCTTCACCCAGAACCTTTTCGCGGCCCTCGTAATGCCGTACTTTCACCGCTGGGCGGAAGAGCGGGGCGAACCCGAAGCCTGGCGCGAGCTCTGGAACGTAACCAACGTAGTAATCGTCGTTTATATAACCGCGGCGGTTACTCTCGTACTCTCCGCCCCATAAATAGCGGCTGTGGTAATACCGGACGCGAGCGCCGCCGAAATAGCCGAAGGCGCGTTCCTGCTCCGGCTTCTCGCGCCAATAATAGTCGCGTCCCTTTGCCTGCGCGTATTCCTCTCGGTCCACAACGCGCGGGAGTCGTTCGTCTTCCCGGCTATGCTGAACGCGGTTCCGCCGCTCATCATAACGGCTTCGGTCCTGGCCCTGGCCTCCCGCGCCGGCGTCTACGCGATAGCCGCGGGCGCTCTGACCGGGAGTATTGTCCAGGCCGCGTTTCTTTCGGTGGCCGTCCTGAGGAACGGCGCGCGTTACTGGCGTCCGACTCTGAATCCGGCGCGACCGGCGGCCCGGACGTTCTTCGCCGCGGCGTTGCCCCTGGCGGCCGGCGCGGCCGCCGACCAGGTCAATACCTTCGTGGATCGCAACGTCGCGGCGCGACTGACCGAAGGGGCGGTATCGTCCCTCAAGTACGGTTTTACGATAATGGGCTTCGCGTCGGCGCTCTTCTCGATACCGCTGGCCCGCGTAAGTTTTATGTACTTCAGCCGGGACGCCGCCGGCGAACGGAAAAGGGAAGTAACTAAACGACTCGAGAGAACCTTGATGCAGCTCGCGGTATTTTATGTTCCGGCGTCCGTCGGTCTGTTTATCCTTGCCGAACCGGCGATCGGCTTTCTCTTCCACGGCGGCCGCTTCGGCGCGGCGTCCCTGGCGTTAACGGTTGCGGCGACACGGGCGTATGCCGTCGGGTTGATGTTCTTCGTCGCGTTAAGTATGGTCCGCGCCGCGGCGTACGGCCTGCAGCGATACTGGTTCTTCTCGGCCGCGGCGGTCGGCGCCGTTGGGTTAACCGTCGGGGCTGATATCCTGTTCGCGACCTGGTTCGGCCACTGGGGTATCGCTCTGGCGCGGGGGTTGGTGAACGCCCTGTGGGTCTCGTCGGTCCTCTGGTACCTCGGAGCCCGCGACGGCTTCCGGTTAAAAGGCTCGGCAGTATTAACGTTCGTAAAAGTAATCGCCGCCGCGGGCGCGATGGGGTTGCTCGTTTGGTGGCTTTGCGGTCTCGGGTGGGACGCGGGGCTTCCCGGGCGCCTCGGGTATCTCGTCAGGCTTCTTTATCCGGTCGCCGCCGGCGCCGTCTTATACGCGGCTCTGACGCTGTTGTTAAGAACAGAACCGGTACGGGAGCTGGTCGCTTCTATACCCGACAGGTTAAAAGGAGAGAAGGCTAACGGTGGACGATAAGACCGGGAAGCCGTCGGTATCGGCCTGTATCCCGGCCCTGAACGAAGCCGGGAATATTGGCGCGCTCGTCCGAGAACTCGACGCCGTTCTCAAAGGGTTGTGCGGCGATTACGAGATACTCGTCGTGGACGACGGTTCGACGGACGAGACGGCGACGGTGTTGAAAGAACTTTCGGTCGAATTATCGGCGCTCCGGGTGATAACCCACCGGGCGAACCTCGGCTACGGACGGAGCCTTCGCGACGGTTTCGACGCGGCGCGGTGCGATTACGTCTTCTATCCCGACGGCGACGGGCAATTTGACGTCGCCGAGCTGGCCCGGTTCGTCGAGCGGGCGGCGCCCGGAGGTACTGTAGTCGGTTATCGGTTGGAGCGTTCTGAAGGGGCGCTCCGGAAGTTCAC
>CBDUXC010000275.1:0-3580 GCA_965371065.1 uncultured bacterium | reverse complement strand
GTCCAAACCCTACCGAAGAAGAAAGCTCAACATGCGATCACGGCGGAGAAAACCGAAGCCAAACTGCAAAAGACCCCCGCTAAGAAAACGGGGGAGAGTAAAGCGAAGAAGCCAAAGACGAAAGATAAGCCAAAGGAATAGCGTCGTTTTATCGAACGATAACCCGCGCCTGAGCGCGGGTTTTTTTATCGGCGTAAGTACGGCGTATCGCGTTTATACATCGCGCTGGACACGTTCTTTTCCCCTAGTGCGGATGTGCTCGACGATGTCCTTGGCCCAGTCGCTCATTCCGATGCCGAAAGCGATCGCGATCGCGAGCATGGCGGCGCCGAAGATAGTCGAAAAGACGATTACCAGGAACGTAGTCGCGATACCGAGCTTCTCCAGGGCCATCACGACGCCGACGGTCAGAATCGCGAACTTGACAGACCGGCCCACGAACGCCGCGTTCAAACCGGCGACGCGGCTGGCCCGGACCCGCGCCAGACCGCTAAGTATTACGGCCAGGTAATAGGCGATGCCGACGATGATAAAAGCGAGGATGATACGTGGTAAATATACGAGGACAGAATCGAACGCTTTCGTAACGATATCCCATCCCAGAATACCCGCGCAAAAGTCGGCGAAGAGGAAGATGACTAACCACCAGATGACGCGGCCAACCAACGACGCTATCGAGAACTTTATGTCGCCTTCGCCCAAGAAACCGAGGCCGGCACGTTCGAACGTCCTTTCGGTCCGGGACATAAGTACGGTGCGGTGAACGGCCATCGCCGAGATTTTCGCGACTAAGACCCCTACGGCGAATACGAGGGCCGCTACTAGTATGAGCGGAAGATACGCGACGAAGTCCTGGGCGGCCCGCGTCAGCGGTTCGGTGACCAGCGTCGTAATCAGTTCGCCGAAGTCTACCATTACCGTCTCTCCAGGCCGGAAAGGAGTTTTTCGATACGGCCGCGTTTAACCGGTAGGAACTTTTTAATCGTAATTACTATATTTTCGACGCGCTCCGATATCTCGTCCGGGGCTGATTTGAATAACAACTGCTCCCACGCGCCGCCTTTACTGGCGCCCATGATAACCAGGTCGCCGCGTTCTATTTCGTCGTAGATGGCCTCGACGGTCGGACCGTCAGTTATGACCGTCTCGCGCTCGACGGGCCGCTTGCATTCGATTTCAGCCAGCGCGTTATCCAGTATGTTAGTAGAAGCCATAGCCGAGAAGGCGCCGCCGGCCTCGCTTACCACGTTGAAGACGTTAATGGCCACTTCGTATTTTTCCGCAAGCGCCGGCGCGAGTTCGGCCGCCAGGCGGGAATTATCACTCCCGGAAACCGGTACCAGAACCCGTTTCAGATTCGACGTATCGCCTACTTTTACAACCGCTACGTCGCAGGGCGCGCCTTTCAACACCGCGTCAATGACCGTCGCAAGCATTGCCTGGGCGATGTTCTGCTTCGACTGGCGCCCCATAACGATAAAGTTGCAATCTTCTTCCTGGGCCGTCTCCAGAATGCCATAACTTAGCCGGTGCGACACTTTGATTATACGGCGGACGTCCGTAACGCCTTCGCGCCGGGCTATCTTCTCGGCCATATTGAGGATCGGGCGCCGCTCAGACGCCAGGGTTTTCCCTTTCGAGAGGTCGATGTGGTGCGGTACTTCGATTACGGACAGGACGATGATGTCGCCGTCGAACTTCCGGGCGATGGCCGTCGCGACGGCCAGAAACGCTTTCACGTGCTCCAGGTTGGCGAGGCAAACCAGAATCCTGTATTCTTTCCTCGATTGTTCGGCCATCAGGCGGCGAACTACTCGCTCCCGTTCCAGGGTTCGCTTGGCGCCCTTGGAATATGCGAAGTAAACCAACGCGCCCACGCCGAGGAACGAAACGCCCAGAACGTAGGTCGACAGGTCCATAAAAGCCATCATCGCCAAGTTAAATACGATCCCGAGGACCGGAATTACCGGGTGAAAGGGAAGTTTAAAAGGTCTCTTCAGGTTGGGCTGCCTTTTCCTTAGCATTATTACCGACAGGTTCACGATAATCACAGCAAAAAGCAGGCAGAAGTTGGTTAGCTGTGCGACGAACCTGATCCCTCCCATCACGGCGAAAATAATCGCGCAGCCGGCGGCCAGTACGACGGCGAAATGGGGCGTACGGAAGCGTGAACTGATTTGCGAAAGGAACGCCGGCATAAAACCGTCCCTGGACACGGCGTAAACGAGACGGCTTGTAGTGAGGACGGCGGCGTTGAGCGCCGAAACGGTAGATAAGACGCCAGCGATAAGTATGAAGACAAGGCCGTACCCTTTCAGAACCTTCCCGGCGATGAGCGCCAGCGGCGCGCTCGATTCGCCCAGGGTCTTCGGGTCGATGATTCCAACGCTGACCAAAACTACGAACACGTATATGACCGTCGGTATAGTTAGGGCGAGGAGAATTGCGCGCGGAACGTTCTTCTCCGGGTTTTTTATATCTTCGGACGCGTCCGATATCTGTTCGAACCCGAAAAAGGATATGTAAATGAGCGAAGTCGTGGCCATTATCGTAACGTATCCGGACGGGAAGAACTCGCCGACGGTGTCCATCCGACCCCAATCGACGAACGAGAAGCAGAGTACGACGAACACGACAAGGATTACGACTTTCCCGATGGTAAAGAAGTTCTGGACGCGGCTGCTTTCTTTTGTCCCGAGTATGTTAACCGTCATTAAGATAACGATAATGCCGACGGCCAACGCCGCGTAATTAAAGACATACGGCAACCCCAGGCTGATGAGGGGACCGAAGTGCTCGGCGAAACCGATAGCGTACAGGGCGCAGGATACTATCATTCCGAAGATGAGTGCCCAGCCGGTGATGAAGGCGGTGATGCCGCCGATACCCTCGTGGACGTACGTATATCCACCGCCGGCGATGGGTATCGACGAGCTGAGCTCGCAGTAACTCAACGCCGTAAAGAGGGTCATAAAGCCGGTCAGCAGGTAAGTGATGGTTGCCGCCGGGCCGGCCATCCCGACGGCGAGGCCGGAGAGAATGAATATCCCGGCGCCGATCATCGCGCCGACGCCGAGCATCGTGGCCGATGTAAGGCCTAGGGCTCGGCTGAGCTTTACTTCTTCCCGTACGCTAACGTCGTTATTTCGTTCTTTGGGCATTTTAGGTTAAGCGGCGAACGGGTTCCTTACACGTTTGTACCCCCTACGCCGCCGAGTTATACTCCAAGACTATTTACACATAACCGCCGGTTCGGCGGTCCTCGGAAGAATTTAGCATTTCAGGGGCGCTAAGGCAAGGGAAAACGGGGGACGGTCGGACCGTGTTACTGACATTTTAACGTGGGAGTGACAGGGTTTTAAGCGTCTTCACGACTATACCTCCCTATTTATATAACGCTTTGATTGTACCCAACGAAGTAGGTATAATAGATGTTACCGGCCATCCGCCCACGTCCATACCCCAATTCAGGAATCCTTCGTCCAAGAAGAAATAAACGTCATCGCCGTTAGGTTCGAAGATGTAGTAATAACCGCCTTTTTCGTTCATACGGTCGGCGTATAAACAGTAAATATACCCC
>CBDUXC010000274.1:0-3600 GCA_965371065.1 uncultured bacterium | reverse complement strand
ACCGCCTTCTCCCGGGTCGGCCTTTGCGTCCTTTACCGCCCGGAAGGGGATACGTACTCGAGTTCCCGCGGGTAACGGCGCGTCCGCGGTCAGCTCGTTGTGCTCGGCTATACGCTCGGCCAGGTCTTTCTTTCCGAAGTACCGCGCGGAAACCTTGCGTATCGTATCGCCTTCCCGCGCGACGTAGGTAAAGTCGGCGCCGCGGCGTTCCGGTCCGCATCCCGAAATCAGGGCAACGATAATTAAACCCGCCGGCAGAGCCGCGGGTACCGTAAAAAAGCGCAGGATGCCTTTTACCGGGTTCATTCGGCTTCGATGACTTCGCCTTCGTTCACGGTCAGGATTACTATATCTTTCTCCGGTAGCCCGTCCGAGTTCTTGAACGTAATACGTCCGGTAACGCCGGAGTAGTTTTCGATTCCGTCGAGCTTTTCGACCAGTTCGTCGGCGTCTTTCGGCTCGTTCGCCAGCACGCCGAAGAGTATAGTCGCGGCGTCGTACGCCTGGGCCGCGTAGGCTTTCGGTACTTCACCGTAGGTCCGTCTGTACGCGGCGACGAAGGAGCTTACCCGCGGGTCGATGCTTTCCGGGTAGAAAGCCGCCGCGAAGTACGCCCCCTCTATGTACTTGCCGCCCATCCGTACGACCCGGTTCTCGTTCCAGCCGGAGCCGCCCAGGTACACGGCGGACACGTCCGAGAACGTCAACTGCGGTAGTAGCCTGACGATTTCCGTGTAGTGCCCGGGTATGTAAAGCCCCTGGGGTTTTAACCACTTGACCTGGCGCGTGTAGGACGAGTAATTTATCTCCTTCTCGCCCTTCAAGGGATACGCGACTTCGCCTTTGTAGCTCCCGCCCAGCTTTTCGACGGCTTCGCGGAAAGCTTCGGCGTGTTCGGCGCCGTACTCGTCGTCCGGGTATAGGGTCGCGAACCGGCGGAAGTCGAGCACGTCGTACGCGAACTCGGCCAACGCCGTCGCTTCGATCTGGTAGGTCAAGCCGGTTTGATATACGTAGTCGCCCTTCGCCGTAATTTCGCTGTCGCTGGCCGTGGGCGAGACGGTCGGGACCATAGCCGGGTTCGTAACTTCCAGAACAGGGTCGACGAGGACAGAAAGGCAGGGGCCGATTATCGCGGCGCACCGTTCGGCGTAGACCAGGTCACGGGCTGCGTTTCGGGCCGTCTCCGGGTCCGACGCGGAGTCGCGTATAAAGAGTTCGAAAGACTTATCCGGGTGCAGCTTCTCGAAGTCGACCAGCGCCATTTCGATGCCGGCTTTGATGTACGGGCCGTAGTCGCCGTACTCGCCGCTCATCGGGACGATTACGCCTACGGCGTCCATCCGGCGCCCGAGCTTCTCCCTGACCTTCTCGAGGAGGTCGAGAGCCTTCTTATAGAACTTGGTATTCTTGTAGCTGGTTACTATTTCGTCCAGCAGGACGACGCAGCGTTCGTAGTCTTCCCGTTTGTATTCGTGTTCACCCAGGCTGTAGAGCAGGTCGGCGGCTTCCGGGCTGCGGCCGTAGTCGGACAGTACTCCCCGCATCTCGCCGGGCGAGACGTTTTCGTCGTATAGGTTACCGATGCCCTTTCGCGCGCGCTTATAGTATCGCCCGTCTTTGCCGTACGAAAGTACCCGCAGGAGCCGTTCGACGGCTGTGGGGTAGTCGCCCGTGCGGAAGTAAGCCTTGGCCGCAAGATAGACGGCGCCGTCGGCGCTCGCGCTGTCCGGGAAGCCTTCTTCGAACTTGTTCAAGGCCGCCGCCGCGCCGGCGTACTCGCCTGTAGCGAAACGGCACATACCGACACGGAGGGCCGATACTTCGGCGTAGCGGCCGCCCGGGTCCGTCTCGATTACGCGTACGAAAAGCCCCTCGGCCTGGACGTAGTCGCCTTCGTCGTAGTACTTCTCGGCCCGGTTGAAGGTATCTTTTGCTTCGTCGGCGAAAGCGCCGGCGGCCGAAAGGACGATAGCTAATATAACCGCTGTTTTTATCGGTAACCGCATATAGTTATAAAGGGAGTTGCCCGGAAATTAACAGCGGGAATTTACCATCGGCGCGCGAGGGTGTCAACTGAAATTAGGAGAATCAGGGTGCCCGGGTCGCGGCGGCTGAAAAGGAACGAGCGTTTTCGTTTGCGAAAAATCTAATCTTTTCATAGAATAGGAATAGGTTGCGAGAGGAGGACGCAATGATCCCGCTGATTAAAAACACGATGAATTGTAGCGTAATATGTTTCATGTTTATGGCGGTTTTCGCTTGCGGCGGTAATGGGGGCGAAGCCGGGAAGGCAGGCGGTGGACTCGAGTCCGGGGGCGAAGCCGTAAACGCGGGAGGTGAATTCCGCCGGGCCCACGTTTGCGTGCTGGAGATAAACTTCCGGACCGGGCCGAATGCCGACGCGGCCAGCGTAAAAGGGCACGAGGTACTCTATTGGGGCGTCGAGTTTGACGTGCTGGCCGAGGAGGGTGATTGGGTGAACGTCCGGCTCGGCGACGGGACCGAGGGTTGGTTACGGGCCGAGTACGAGGGGCGGAGGTATATATCTTACACAAACATAACGGGGACCGAAACGCGGATGGACTCCGACGAATTTCTCGAGTTCGCGTCGGCTGAAGCGGGGGAGTGGGACGCGGACGCCCGCCTGACGTTCCTGTGCGGTTCCGACGGCGGGCTTGACGGGAAATGTCACTCCTGGCGCGCTTTCTATAAGTCGCCGAACAAACCCGGCAAAAAACTGATGTGTATGCTGGGCGACGTGGAGTACGAAATAAGGGTAAAGGGGTACGAAGAGGACGGTTTTCCGATTTACGACGATGAACCCGCCGGCGAGCCGGGGCAGGAGCTTTTCGCCGAGGAGTGGGACGAGGATTGGCGGGCGTACGGCGTAGGCGCCGGCGATACGGTGGAGGTCGCGCCCGGGCCCGGGTGGTGGAAGTATTATCGGGAAGGTTGCGAAGTAGCCGTACCGTCGTTTATCTCTACGGGCGAGTTATGCAGTAACGAGAACGTAGGTAAAATAATATCGACGGCCAAAGAGGATATTCCCGAGGACCTGGGCGCCGCCGCCGAGGACTACGAGGGCTTTATGTTCGTAGTTGACAAGGACCGTTGGAAGGTAATTGTCTCGAAAGTTTACGAGGGCGATTATGTGTTCGTTTTCGGCGCCGGCGACGGGCACTTTGTCGAGTTCCGGGACGAAACGTTCTAGTATTGATAATAACTTGGGTGGGTGCGATGGCGCGGACCGGCGAGTTCGCCGAGTTCGAGTTGGTGGAGTTCGAGGGGCCGTAGAGCACGAATAAACGAACCCCGGGTTTTTATGCCCGGGGTTAAATCTTTCGGTTCTCTTTTAAATAATTACTTAATAACCTTCCCCACCATATCGCCCCGCGGCTCCTAATTCTTCCTGCGGACCCGAACCCTATTAGGTTCCGCTATTACTACGTTCTTGGTAACGACATTTTCAAAGCCCCGCAATTCAACGCTTTTTAGGAAATTCCGCCACGTTTTCAAAATAGCCGCCCAACTAAGTTTGCCCGGTTTTAAAACAACGACGCCGGGATGGGTACCCGGCGGATAAGTGTTTATGTCTCC
>CBDUXC010000273.1:0-3641 GCA_965371065.1 uncultured bacterium | reverse complement strand
ATCGACAAGCTGATGGGGCTTATCCCCGGGTACTCCGGCTACGTGGAAAAGGAAACCAGGCGCGAGGCCGATAAGCTTCTGCGCGAGCACCTGGCCGACAGGCTCGACCTGGAGAAACGGCGCCTCGAGGAGCTCAGGTCCGAGATGACCGACGCGAAGAAGCTGGACCTCCTCGACGACGTGGACCGCGTGGACCTGCTTTTTGAGAACCTTGTGGACCGGCTGCGCTTCGCGAGTTACGGATACGCCGGTTTCTTCGACACCGTCCGGGTGGACGAGGACGCTCTCGACCGGCTTTACGAGCATGACGAGGCGCTGGCCGGCGACGTCGCCGGAATCGCCGCGAAGCTCGACGAGCTCCGGGGCGCCTACGACTCCGGCGGCGACGTAACGGCCAAGTTGAAAGAGATGAGGTCCGTACTCAAGGACTTCGAGACCAAGTTGGAAAAGCGCAAAGACGTGATATCGGGGGTGGCGTAAATGGCGGTATTCGACGTAATTGAATCTATAGACGAGGGAGCCGAGACGATAGTCAGCCGGTTCCCGGCCGTCGGGTCCGGCGAGATAAAACTGGGGTCCCAGCTCATCGTACGGGAGAGCCAGCAGGCCGTCTTCTTCCGCGACGGGAAGTCGTACGACGCTATCGGCCCGGGGCGCCACACCCTGACGACGGGGAACATCCCGCTGCTCACGGACCTCCTGGGCAAATACGTAACCGACGGAAGCCCCTTCAAGACCGAGGTTTACTTCGTCAACATACGGCCGTTCCGGGATTTGAAGTGGGGGACGCCCGAGCCGATCCTCTTCCGAGACGCGGAGCTTGCGATGGTCAGGTTGCGCGGCTTCGGCATATTCTCGATAAGAGTGAACGAGCCGGTCCTTTTCGTGAACAAGGTGGTAGGCGTCGAGGGTCGGTTCGAGACGGCCGACATCGAGGGCTTCCTGCGCAGCATAGTTACGGGACGCCTGGCCGACATCCTCGGCGAGGTTATGAAGTCGGTCCTGGACCTGGCCAAACTCTACGACGAAATAGGCGCGGCCCTCAAGTCCCGCGTTACCGACGACTTCAACAAGTACGGTATCGAGGTAGTGGACCTCATCGTGAACGCGATTAGCGTACCGCCGGAGGTTCAGGCGGTCATCGACGAGCGGACCGGCATGAGCGCCGTCGGGAACCTGGACCAGTACTACCAGTTCAAGGCCGCCAAGGCGATGGAGAAGGCCGCCGAGCAGGAAGGCGGCGGTATGGGCGAAGGTCTCGGGATAGGCGCCGGTCTCGGGATGGGAATGCAGATGTTCAAGATGACCGGCGGCGCGGAACGTTCCACAACGACAGAGCCCTGCCCGGAGTGCGGCAAACCGATGCCGACCGGGTCCAATTTCTGCCCGGGGTGCGGGCATAATATCGGGCTGCCGGACTCTACGATAATTGCGTGTCCGGCCTGCAGCGCCGACAACCCGCCGACGGCCAAGTTCTGTTCGTCGTGCGGAAAGGAGATACCCGTCGCCGGGCACTGCCCCAAGTGCGACAGCGCTGTCGACGCCGACGACAAGTTCTGCCCCGAGTGCGGCGAGAAGGTGGGGTAGTAGAATATACTGTAAAATAACGGGCGGCGTCTAAACGCCGCCTTTTTACGTGTTGGATATTAATCGCGGAATCGCAACGGTTGATTAAGGTATGTAGGTTATGTATAATAGTAGTCGGTGGTTTCGAGATGAAGACTATTAAAGCGTATTTCGACGGGAAGAAGGTAATTTTACCGGGCGACTTCGACGGTAAGCCGGGCGAAGTACTTATCGTACTCGACAACGATACTGCCGGGGTTTCGGCGTTGAGTGAAGCCGTGTTCGCGGAGATATGGGACAACCCGGAGGACGCCGAGTATGATAAGTTATAAATCCGGCGACGGCGCGGCTATAAGCTAGGCCCGCCGGTTGAAACCGGCGGTTAACGCTTCGCGGGTAAACCTCCGGCGCTTAAAAGCGCCGGTTTCGTTTTCTTTATTTACAATAGAAGCGGCGGAGTTTATCTCCGCCGGAGAAACTCCGGCGGTATTGGTTTTATAGCAGGCTAAGAATAGCGCGATAAGTAGTAATCCGAAGAATCGTTACTCGATATCGCCGCAGGAAATCCCGTCCATAAACTCATCCCATTCTCTTTCGTTGCTTTTTACATCTAAGTCTACAGCATTGCATTTTATCCGTTGCTGGTAGAAATCCGTCGACTTAAAATCCATCGACCTAAAATCGCCCAATAGATAATAGTTATACCCGCAGTACCATTCGAAATATATATATTCGCCGTCGATTTCGTAGATAACGACCATGTGGATTGAGTCGGGATTGGATGAAAACGTGATTTCAGTTACTTCGCCGGGGTCGAGTACTTCGGCGGCGGTCTTGTCTAAAGCGTACCTAAGGAATCCGATAGGGTCCGGGAACCCGTCTTTATGATTAAGGCGGACTTTGAACCGACCTCTTTTATCGGCAGGTACGAAGTAAACTCGCTTGATTGCACTTTTCGTATATCCCCTGAACGTAACGTCCGAAGCAAGGGCTTCGAATTCGCTTTGCTTCCCTTCCGAACAATGCCAAAGGAAAGTCCCGCTTTCCGAAGATTCCTTTTTTACCTTTGTTTCTCCTAGTCCAGCTAATTCATATGTTTGGTTGCTGATATATTCTAAGTCCAACTCACCTTGTAGGGGGTCTACGTAGAAGAAACCGTACTCGTAGTAACCGTTCGCTAAGTCATACGCGATAATATAGTCGCGGGTAAATTCGCCGCCTGTGTCGAAATCTTGACGGCCTTCCCTGAACGTCTCGGCCAGCTCGAACGCGGCTTCTACAGGTACTTGATATTCTTCAGGTATACCTAAGTCCGGTTCTTCCCCGTATTTTAGCGTAGTAACGTCGAAGTATCGCAACTCGGTCTCGGGAGCGACTGTTTTATTGTCATCCTCTACGGCTCTGGCTCGCGATACTAACGACGTTATCGCAAGTACCAATAACAGAGATAAAGCTGTGTTTTTAGTATATCCTTTGTACCGTTTCATATCTCCGCTCCTTTATTCAGGTGAAGCGTAAAGGTAACGTTGGTCCGAATCCCGGTCTTTCTCCCAGTTCAATGAACCGGTTTCCGAGTCGTAATTAACGGTAACCCGAAAAATCGTTACTCGGTGTACCCGTAAGATATTTCTTCTATAAACTCATCCCAATTTCCTATGTTGTTATCAACATCCATGTCTCCGGCGAAACCTTTTATTAGCTGCTGGTAGAAGTCCGTCGATTTGAAATCGGGCGACCGAAAATCACCTAATAGATAATATTGATACCCCGTGAACCACGCTAGGTATATATATTCGCCGTCGACTTCGTATATCGCGACAGCGTGCGACGTACCGGGATTAGACACTAATGTAACTTCGGTCACTTCGCCGGGGCCGTGTACTTCGGCGGCGGTCTTGTCAAACGTAAACCTAAGGAAACCAATAGCGCCCGGGATACCCCGCTTATTATTCCGGCGGACCGCGAACTTCCCGCGTTTATCCGCAGATACGAAGTGAACGAATTTAACCCCGCCTTTCGTGTATCCCTTATACGTAGGGTCAGAAGCAAGGGTTTCGAACTCGCTTTGTTTCCCT
>CBDUXC010000272.1:0-3648 GCA_965371065.1 uncultured bacterium | reverse complement strand
GAAACCACTCTTTCGTCGTCCGCCAGGTTGCTAACGCGAAAGTTACCCGACGCTACGAGCTCTTCTAGAAACGCTCCGGCGCGAAAGTCGTAATGGGCGAGTACGGGTTCGGCGCCGGCACCATCTTTCAACCTGGGTATGGTCGCCCAGACGCCCGGCGCCCGGGTCGATAGAAGCCAACTTAACGCGTTTCCCGAAAGGTCCGGAAGGTCGCAAGCCGTTACGAGCCACGTAACCCACGGGGCCCAACGCATCGCCGCCAGGATTCCGGCAACCGGCCCTTCAGCCTCCGGAACGTCGGGAAGCCTGGTCGTATTAATTAACTTTTTCGGAATATCGCCAGCGCCTACGACGACAACGTCCGCCGTAACTTCGCGGAGTATTCCGACCGTCCGCTCAAGCCACGTTCTGTCGTTATCCGGCAGTAAATGTTTCGGTTTGCCCATCCTGCTGCTCGAACCGCCGATAAGTACGCAGCCGTACACCTGCGGCTCTATCCACTGCGTCGGCAGCCACTCGTTAAGGAGCGAGGTTAAAGCCGCTACGCGGTCCGAACCTCGGTTTAAGGTGGCTACTATATTCTCAACGTCTTCCGGCGGCTGCGTTTCGTTCTCGCCTAAGAGCCAGACTTTTGGGACCGGCGTATTTTTATATCCTTCGACGAGGACCAGGTCGTACAACCGGGCTAGAGCTCTTATTTCATCGTCAGGCCCGGAACCGGTTGACACATGGGTACGCAAGAACGTTTCTTCGGACCCGGCGAGAAATACGTCGGCGCCCGCACGAAAAATACGGTCACTGTCCTTACGCGGACGGTCGACCTCTATACCGTGAACGTCGTGTTTTACGGCGGCTACGCTAAGCCCACCAGCGCGCAAGGTCGGGACAATAGATTCGATAACCGTCGTCTTGCCGGAACCTTTGAAACCGCAGACCCCAAATACTGGAATATCCTTAAGCATAATTATATGCCGTTTTTATTGCGTACCGCAGTCCGAAGTATCGCCGCGGAGTTTATCGAGTCCGTGGGGTAACGCGCCGATTATCGCCTGGAGGTTTTCAACCGCCGCACGTTCGGACCCCGGTAAATTGACTATCAACGTCGAGCCCCGAATCCCTGACGCGCCCCGGGAGAGGGCCGCGTTGGGCGTTTTCGAAAGAGACGCGGCTCGCATCGCTTCATCCAAACCGGGCGCCGGGCGTTCGACCACGGACCTTGTCGCTTCCGGCGTTACGTCTCGGGGCGAGAAGCCCGTGCCGCCGACGGTAACGACGAGGTCGATTGACCGGCCGTCGCAGTATTGTTTAAGTTTTTCCGTTATAATCGGTTCTTCGTCCGGCACGATTTCGGTTCTGTAAACGTGGGCGTTTAACGAATCTTCAAGCACACGTTTCACAGCCGGTCCGGCTGTATCTTCCGCCTCGCCCCGGGAACAGCGGTCGCTTATCGTTAAGACGACCGTTTGGAAAACGCCGACACGTATAACTTTCATAACTTCCGCTTCGTCGCCGGTTTTCACTTCGCCGCCGTTTTCGACGACACAGAAAACGCCGACCCTGGGCATAATACAGTCGCCGGTTATTTGTTGGATACGGCACGGCGCATGGCAATCCTTACCGATCTGCGTAATCTTAAGGACTACTTCCGACCCGAGGCGGAACTGCGTGCCGAGTCCGAACGACGGAAAATCCAATCCTGAGACTATAACGTTCTCGGCGAAGTCTCCCGGCTTGACGTCCGACAGGTCCTTTTTACGTACGACGTCGATTTCCTCGGCGGGTAGAACGCTTACCTGACGGTCCCGCGCGCCGGCATGGGCGTCGCCTTCTATGCCGTGGTCCGCGCGGAAAATCGCGGAATCAACCGGTTTTTTACGTTCGCCTTTTTCGGCGCTGACGCATATAGCTTCAACCTTACCCACTGTTCGTTTCCTTGCGGACCCAATGACCCGATTTACCGCCGGATTTCTCCAGCAGCCGAACGCTTACTACTTCAATGCCTTTATCCCCCGATTTACACATATCGTAAACGGTGAGGGCCGCGACCGCGGCGGCGGTCATCGCCTCCATCTCTACGCCGGTCTTACCCTCCGATATAATCTCCGACCGTATATAGACGGTATCTTTTCTGAGTTCGGCTTCGACCTCCACCGAATCGAGGACAAGGGGATGGCACATCGGGATGAGTTCGGCCGTCTTTTTCGCGGCCATTATTCCGGCAAGCCTGGCGGTTTCCAGGACGTTCCCCTTAGCAAGTCCCCCTTCGTCGGCCAGCGCCGCGGCGACCCTGGTTCCGACCTTAACCCGCGCTTCAGCAACGGCCGCCCGGCGGGTTACCGTTTTTTCGCTCACATTTACCATCCTTGCCGAGCCGTCTTTCGATATATGCTGGAACGCGGGTTTATCCGCCATCGTTAACTCCCTTTCCGACAGGCGCAACCGATACAGAATGGTTTTTAAAAGCTAAATTGACCGTCGTACCGGGCTTTAACTCGAGTTCGCGCCCGGCGTCTTCCGTTAGTTCAACCACGAATTCGTTTGACCCCGTTTCCGTAACGGCCCAAAGCGAGTGCCCGTTTTGTTCGAGACGTCGGACGGTCGCCGGCAAGACGTTACGCGCCGATACGCCCCGGGGTTTCCCTAACATTAACATAACGTCATTGGCAGGAATAGCGATCGTTACGCGGTCGCCGATCCGGAAACCTTCGTCCGGAACCTTCAACTTCGACCCGTTACAGGAAACTACGGCGTAACCCGTTTGGACGGGTAATTCTTCCACCGTTCCGACGAGGATGTTCGTAAGCGGGCCGATCTCCGGAACGCGTCCCAACAAGTCGAGCGGTCGTACGGATTTAATAATCTCACCCTCAGACATCAACCAGGTCGTTTCGGCGACGTAGATTATTTCGGTCAGCGAATGGGTAACGTAAACGAACGGGGTCCCCCAGAGCTCGTACGTCCGTATCAGATACGGTATAATACGGAGTTTCGCTTCGCCGTCGACGGACGCCAGCGGTTCGTCCAACAGTAGCAACTCCGGCCCCGCGGCGAGGGCCCGGGCCAGCGCAACGCGCTGGCGTTCGCCTCCTGAAAGGGTTTCGGGCGACCTCTCCAATAAATCGTTCAAATCCAAGACGTCGTAAAGTTTCGTGGGTGAAGGCCCCCGCCCGTTTTTAGTTCGGCCGTATTCGATATTGGCGCCGACCGTCATATGCGGGAACAGCCTTCCTTCCTGAAAAACGTAACCGATCGAGCGCTTATGCGGCGGAACGTGTCTTTTCGCACTCGCGTCGAATACGGTTCTTTCGCCGATTTTTATATAACCGGATACCGGCCGTAAAAGGCCGGCGAGGCAATTTAGAAGCGTAGTTTTACCGCTGCCGGACGGACCGAAAAGCCCCATTCGAGGTCCGGTTTGACTACCGGATGCCTCCAGTTCGAAATTTCGGACTCTTATTTTTATATCGAACTCAAGCATTGGATGCATTATTTAATTCCTTCCGGACGCGGTCGGCTTACGAGTATCTGGGAAACCGCTAAGGCGGCTAAACCGACCAACAAAGAAACTATAATTAAACCCCATGCTCCTTTGTGATGGCCCGCAAGAAACAACGAGTATACGGCCTGGGGGACGGTCCTGGTCTGGCC
>CBDUXC010000271.1:0-3654 GCA_965371065.1 uncultured bacterium | reverse complement strand
GGCGGGGACATAGGCGCCGGACTGGTATACTGGCATCCGAAAGGCGCTTTTATCAGGCACCAGCTCGAGGAGTTCTGGAAAGAAGAACACTGGAAAAGGGGATACGAACTGGTGTACACGCCCCACATCGGCGCCGGAAAGCCTTACGAAAAATCCGGCCATTTCCAATACTACCTTGACAATATGTACGTATTCGACGTCGAGGGTACGAAATACGTACTGAAACCGATGAACTGCCCGATGCACGTCGCGATATATACGAACTCGCTGCACAGCTACCGGGAGCTGCCGATAAGATACGCCGAGCTCGGGACCGTTTACCGCCGGGAGCGCTCGGGGACGCTCCACGGGCTGCTTCGCGTCAGGGGATTTACCCAGGATGACGCGCATATTTTCTGCCGGCCGGACCAACTGGTGGACGAATTGGTCGGCTGCGTCGACTTCGCGATCTTCCTGTTGAATACCCTGGGGTTCGACGAATACAGAATCGACCTTTCGGCGCGGGACCCGGAACGCCGGGAAGACTACGCCGGAACTCCCGAGGAGTGGGAGACCGCCGAAAAAGCACTCGCCGAAGCGCTCGAGCGAATGAACCTGGAATACGTGTACCAACCGGGAGAAGCGGTCTTCTACGGCCCGAAGATAGACTTCCAGATATTCGACGCGTTGGGCAGGAAATGGCAGGGGCCGACTATCCAGTTCGACTTTAACTTACCTACCAGGTTCGGAGTGAAGTACACCGGATCCGACGGCGCGGAACACCTGTGTTATATGATCCACAGAGCGCTTTACGGTTCGCTGGAACGGTTCTTCGGTATGTTGACCGAACATTACGCGGGGCTGTTCCCGCTCTGGCTTGCGCCGGAGCAACTTCGGATACTCCCCGTAACCGACGAGTTCGCCGAATACGCCGGCAAAACGGCCGACCGAATACGTACCGAGGGTTTAAGGGTAAAGGTGGACGACGCGAGCGAAAAGCTGGGCGCGCGCATACGGAAAGGCGAGATGGAGAAAATACCTTACCTCGGGGTCGTGGGCGAGAAGGAGAAAGACAACGGAACCGTATCGCTTCGGCGGCACGGCGGTACGGACCTGGGCGAGATAACGGTAGAAGAAGCGGCTGCGCGGTTAAAAAACGAAGTCGAGTCCAAAGCTACGAATTTATAATATGAGACTTATTTAAACCGCGTAAAACGATACGGGAGTAACAAAGTCTACCGACGAAGAACAAGTCTTCAACCTACGACCAACGGCAATTTGGGCCGGTACGAATCCGCCTATCGAGCAGTATCTATTTTCGGATATCTTCAAAAAACAGGGCTCCACCGGTTCTAATAAAAAGCGGGGTAGTAGGCCGGCTATCAGATAAAAACCGGGTCCGCGTTAGATGGAATGTACAGTTTGCGATAAGGTGGTTGTTAACGGCGCGAATTTTTGCCCCGATTGCAGGACGCCTTTCGATAGAGCGTCTGCGACGAAGAGTTTGGTCACTTTCGCGCACGTGGAGTTTAAATCGAGTAAAATCCCGTTTTTTCCAAAGAGCATTGAAGAACTATCCACCGCACTGAAGAACGCTGAAAAAATCTGCAAGCGTTACGGGGGCAACGTAGAAAACGAAACCGGAAACGGTATAACCGTCGAGCTCAGGGATAACCCGATAGGGCAAACGTCGGCCGAATTGGCGGCGTCGGCGGCGCTCGAAATTAAAGACCACCACAGAAAAAGAACGCCGGCACCGCGAGAAAAAGCCGATGTTTCGGTATCTGTATGAAAAATACTCTCTCTCGAAGGAGATACGAACCGAAGTTCCCGTTTCGTAAACTCAGCCGCCGTTCTTTATAAATCGTGCGGTATGGCTCTCCAAGAAGCCTTGTGCTACGTAGCATTAGCCGATCTGTCCGACGCGAACAAAGCCGCGGAGTATTATTCAAAAGCGACGTGGCTTCTCGAAAATAGCGGCGCCGACCGCTGGGTCGAAAAATACGGACGCCGGAAACCTAAAAAGGGCTTTCGCGAAGAAATCTACCGACCCGCCAAAACGACGACGATACAACCCGTGACGACCTGACGCGATTGGCAGTAAAAAATACTTTACAAACACGGAATAATATGGTATTTTACGGGCCAATTTTGATGACCACTTGGAGGTGAAGCAAAATAGCCCAACGCAAAACCAGGGTCAACAAAGCGATCCGGGTTTCTGAAATCCGTTTAATTGACGAAGACGGAAACCAGGTCGGGGTTATCCCGACCAGAGAAGCCCTTGCCATCGCGCAGGGGAAAGGGCTGGATCTCGTCGAAGTAGCCCCCAAAAACCGCCCGCCCGTGTGCAGAGTAATGGACTACGGGAAGTACCTTTACCAACAGAATAAAAGGCAACGGGAATCGAAGAAGACTCACGCCGCAAGAAAAATCAAAGAGATAAAAATCCGGGCGAAGATAGAGAAACACGACCTGGACTTCAAAATAGAACATATTAGGATCTTTCTCGAGAAGAAATTTAAAGTCAAAGTAACGGTGATTTACAGGGGCCGTGAGATTACCCATACCGAGATCGGCCGGAAACTCGTAGCGAAAGTCATCGCCGCGTTAGGGGACGAAGCGGTAGTAGAATCGGCTCCCAAGATGGAAGGGCGGGCTCTCATAGCCGTTCTAGCGCCGGCGCCTAAAAAAGCAAGAGAAAAGCCGTCGGAAACCGAAACGGAAGCGGCCGAACCTTCGGCCAGTACACCGCCTCCTACGGCCGGCACACCGGCTCCTACGGCCGGCACACCGGCTCCGGAAGATAAGCCGGAGGAATAGATATGCCGAAGATGAAAACCAACAAAGGTGCTGCAAAACGTTTCAAGCGGACGGCTCGCGGCAGAATAAAAAGGTATCGGGCTTATAAAGGCCACCTTATGGCGAAAAAATCGCCCAAACGAAGACGCAAGCTGCGCAAAGCGGCCCTTCTCCACCCGAGCGACAAAAAAGAACTTATGACTCTTATGCCGTACATCCGGCGTAAAAAATAGTATGCGAGAGGATTACGATGCCGAGAACCAGGAAATCATCGGCCAGGCGAAAAAGGCATAATAAGATACTGAAGCGCGCTAAAGGCTTCCGCGGCGGGCGCCGTCGCCTTTTCACGACGGCCACCGACGCCGTCCACAAAGCGTATCAACATCAGTACGAAGACCGCCGGCGAAGGAAACGCGACTTCAGGAAACTTTGGATTCAAAGAATAAACGCCGCGGCCCGGGCCCACGGCCTCCCGTATGCCGGGTTCATCCACGGCCTTGCGAAAGCGAACGTAGAAATAGACCGGAAGATACTCGCCGAGCTCGCCGTAAAAGAACCGGACGCGTTTAAGACGCTTGTCGAAATAGCCAAGGAAAAACTGAGTAGTTCCTAACGTTATCGGAGGAAAATGGACGAAAAAAAGAAAATCAACAAGCCGATAATCCTGATTACTATGGGCGACCCGGCCGGTATAGGTCCCGAGATTATCATTAAAGCCCTCATGAATAAAAATGACGACTATTGCCCCGTGGTAATTGGTGACCGCAACGCACTGACGGCCGCCGCCGGGAAGTTCGACTTCGACACCAACGGTATGAACATAGTTAAACGGGCGGAAAAAGCGAGTTTCGCGGGCGACAGGGTAAACTTCGT
>CBDUXC010000270.1:0-3668 GCA_965371065.1 uncultured bacterium | reverse complement strand
GCCCTTCTGGGGTTTCTCCTGGGCCGTGTCCGGGATGATTATCCCGCCTTTGACGACCTCTTCCTCGTCAAACCGTTTGACGAGTACGCGGTCACCGAGCGGACGGACCTTGGGTTTTCCGGCCATTTTTAGCTCGTTCTCCTTTCTAAGAACTTCCGGAAATGCTTGAATCTATTGGAAAAATTTCAGCGATATTTCGTGCGATTGCCTGAATATCCGCAAAGAGTATGCCACAGCTTTAACCATTTTATTATCAAGCCCTTACGTTAGTTACCGTGTCCACCATATACGCGAATACGCGCCATAATGACGCTTTTTATCGTACGTCGCGGTCATTATGGCGCGCGGTTGCGCGGGCGGCGAGAAAAAAGCGGTTCAAGTCGCCCGAAGTTACGATTTTTCGGCCGGGAACTGTATCCCGGTCACGCACTCGCCCGGGTCGTCGGTCGAGACGCGGCCCTCCAGGTAGACCGCCCGGTAGGGCGCCGGCGATGTTACCCCGGCTCGCGACGACGCCCGGGCCGGCGTCACACGCCGAGGAACTTCAGTGCTTCATAAACTAAAAACGCCGGCCACACTATGGCCTTTAAGAACCCGAGTACGACCGCCCAAAACGACGGGGCGTGTACGATATAATAGACCACCGCGCCGATAAAGCCCAATCCATATACCGCGCCGGCGGACCCGCTCTCACGAATTTCAACCGCCATAATGTTCCCCTTTCTAATTTACACTTTACCATATTTCGAGCTGACAGGTCAATTCTTACCGTGGCCTTCGGACCGAAGTTCGGCTTACTCGGTCGCGTTATCCAACCCCACGAACGCCGCCTCGCGCTCAGGGCCGTCACTGCGCCCGCTTCGCCTACACTATAAACCCTCCCGCAAGGGGAGAGTTGAGGGGAAAATAATTATTAAAAACCGCAACGAACGGCTTTGAGTTTAATTCACTTAAACAGTAAATACATACAAAACGAACGTTATTCGGTTTCGCCGTTACCGGTTGTTTCTTCAGTCTCTGGCTGTGGTATACGTACGTTAACAGTATTATCCGTTTCGACGGATTCTTTAACTACTCGCAGTTTGGGCGGCGTCGGTTTACGGCTTTCAGGTTTTACCGGGACTTCGCCATCATCCGGTTTTCTTTCTTTACCAGCCGGTTTTTGGCCGCTGTCACGACCTTTTTCGGTAGCCATATTAATTACCTCCGTATATTAACCTAATTAATCTCCCTTAGGTTTAATATCGCCTTCTTTTATTATCCGAATATTAGGGGCGGTAGGTTTTTTCTTTTGCCCCTTATCCCTATTTACCGAATTTGTTACTTTTTCTCTTTTGTTTCGTCCGTTTGTGGGCACTTTATCCCTCCTTCGCGTATATTTATAACCTCTACTTGATAGATTTCCGGGGTTGATATAGAAAGAACTGTATATGGGAACAGGCTTAAAAATAACGATATTAAAGCGATAATTATACCCCGATTTGCTCGGTGCAAGTACGCCGATTTCTTATCGTTTACCAAAGTATTATAAGTACTACACTGAATATACTGGTCGACTAAAAAACGCCTTAACTCATCTACGGTTTTCTCATCATACAAATCGTTAATACCATAATAATCCTGTAAGTCCTTGCGGTAATCTTCCAACTTTTTAGTTGTTGCTATAAAATACATATCGTGTCCGTAATAAACTCTAAAAACGTGATATACAGCCCACGTAATCCCAATCAACATACCGAATAAAGTTATACCGAAAAAGGTCGTTAGTATATCGAAATTTAAACGCGGTAGATTTGTGATATAGAACGCTAATACTCCACCCAAAATAACTATAATTCCCGCCGGAAAGTTAAGGCCGCTCCGTATATTCTCGCGCCTTTCGTGCTCCCGATAATAAATCTCCTTATATAAATCTTCGATATAATCAAACGTCTCAGCTCTCTCTTCGCTCCTTACATTAATATCGTTGTTAATAGGACGTTCGCAAATAGCTTCAAAAAGCCGGAAAACCGCTTCTAGAAATTTACGCAAACCCATATAAAAACCCCGTCGTCACTCTACATATAACATAAAAATACAGGGTTGTCAACTACTCCGTTATACCTATAGGTTTAAAATCGGTGTTGAAGGACGTTTGTACGAACATTAACGTGGTCAACTAAACGTAACTCGCTAAAACACCATCCAATACTTTCATTAATAACTCGCGGCCGCTAATTATTTACTGTATAACAAGGTTGCCTTTAGCCACGTAGTGTAAGATATACGGCCCGCGTTCCTCCGCCACATCTCTAATCGGGGAGTTCTGTTAATAGTCCGCCAACGTCAGGGTTGTACTCTATCACAGTTTAAACTAGCGTTTATCTTTAACCGTACGGTATATACTCGGCTTTCAAAGACGTACTATACAAACTGGATAAAACGCACACCCTCGTCGTACGTTACGACAGACCCGGTAGTCGTAATTAACCTTTAGGCGGATAAGGGTCTTTTCCATACGTATGTTCCGTCTGGATTCTACCGTTTTCTTTGTGGATTATTACTTGGCTCGGTTCCTGGTTCTTCGCTATTTCCCTAGCTCTTTCAACAGCTTCTTGTTTCGTATCGTGATTACTAGAAGCCCTAGATGCGTGTTCGTTCTTAATATCCCATCCGCCGCGTTCGCTATTTTTTACGACGTGGATTTTCTTCCTTTTCGGCATTTCGCACCTCCTTCTTATAAAAGTGCTCCTCTACCCACAAGTCTGGGTTGTAAACCAACGAAGACCACGTTTGAAGCACGTTGCAAAACGTCTTTAGGCTTCGCGCCTATTATACAGAAACGTAATACGCGACGTCACGTTTAGTTAGCTTAATTCGAAGATTCGTATAGCCCGTATTCTTCCCGTAGCCTACGTAACGTCATATTCCCCACGGCCGGAGATCCATCGGGCATTAACGGCAAGAAATCATAACATCTATCGGCATAGTAATTCTTATCCCGATACCATCTCGCCGTCTTCGCCTTAGGAGAAGCTTTCGAATTAAGTTCCTTAGAGATAATCGCGTCTTTACGGACTTCGCGCCCGTTTTCATTTATAACTTTTACTACGAATCCCTCTAGGTCTCTTATCTTTTGTACGAGTTCTTCTTTTCTCATATTACCTCCTTTGCTCTACTCTTTGTATTGGTACCTACCGTTAGGTAGTTTAAACCCCCGAGCTTGTAGAAAGGCAGCGATTGGCCCACGACCTCTAGGTTTAATCTCGAACCCTTCTTCCGATAAGTAATTTAAGATATCTTCTAGATCAAAGGTGTCGTTTGCCTTCGCTTTAAGAAGCACTTCTGCGGCTACCGTGGGTTTATTAACCATACTACCGGCGTTTTTTGCGGAAACGTCAGGAAAAGCAGAACTTTTACCGGCTTCGTCGACCAATTCCTTATATACGCCGATTCTTGCCTTTACCCCTACTAGTTCTTTCTCTACTTCTGCGACCCGTTTCTCAGCTTCCTCCTTCCGTTTTTCTAAATTAATAAGTTCCTTCTCGACTCTGTGTAGCTTCCGTAGCAAGTGTTTCACGCTTAACTCTCTTCCTACCATATACGTTACCTCCTTTTGCGACTAATAGTATAACATACCTAGAGAGTAAAGTCAAGGGAAAATGTCGCTTTTGTTCCACATTTATTCC
>CBDUXC010000269.1:0-3678 GCA_965371065.1 uncultured bacterium | reverse complement strand
TACATATAAAACCGCTAAAAGCTCGAGCCTAAACTGAAGTGTATTTCGCCGCTCCGCTCAGCGATACCGTAGCCGTAGTCGATTCCCATTAGCCCCATCATCGGGATGTTCAGGCGAATACCTCCGCCTACGCCGCTGACCATATCCTGGAGATTGATATCCCGCAGTTCCCGCCAGGCGCCGCCCGCGTCCCAGAAGAAGATGAGATGGAAAAACTCTTCGGATATAGGAATCCGGTACTCGACGTTGGTATATAGCATCGCTTTGCCGCCCTCGGGGTTTCCGTAGATGTCCTTCGGGCCTACATCCCATTCGCTGTAGCCGCGGACTGTTTTCGCGCCGCCGATATAGAAACGTTCGTATACCGGTACCTCTTTGGTACTTCCGAAGCTTTCGACGTAGCCGCCGCGCGCCCTTATGGCTAAAGCGGTCTTCCATATATACCCGAAGTACCAGGCGGTCCCAAGAGTTATCCGGTAAAAATTGATGTCGCCGCCGAGAAAACTCCCGGCCAGTTCGAGGTCCGCCGAGGAGTCGGAACCGGACCGGGGGAAGAAAATATAGTCTCGGCTGTCCCTCGCGACGGCTGCCGATATACTGGAAGTATTTTTACGCCCGAGGGCGGCGCTCACCCACGACGGTAAACGGGCAGGGTCGCTGTAGTTTGAAGCCACTTCCACTCTCTCGAACTTATACCCGAACCGGGTACTGACGTACTCGGTTATGGGACGCCCGACGAAAACGTTAGATCCCACCCGGCGCTCGTCGTAGTAACTCCTGTAAAGATATTGTTTATAGACGTCGAAACCCACCAAGGTAGGCGTGTCGAATATATAAGGTTCAGTAAACCCGACGTTGAACTGACTCCTGCGGCGCCCGAACTCCACGGAGAAACGCAGTTCCTGGCCGGCACCCTTACACTTCCATATCCTTGGTAGTTTCGTATAGTCAAAGTTCATCCAATCGACGCTGAACGTGCCGACGAGACCGTCGAGAGAACTGTACCCGGCGCCGAAGTTAAACTTGGCCGTGTTGGCGCGTTCCGTTACGTCCAGGATAATGTCTATTCGGTTGTTCTGGGGATCGGCGATGCGTATATCCGGTAATACGTCCTCGAAATAGTCGAGGTTCGCCAATCGCTGGAGGGAACGTATTAATCGGTTCTCCTTATAAATATCGCCCGGCTCCATCCGCATTTCCCGGCGAATTACTTTATCCTTCGTAGAGACGTTGCCGTATATGTCTATCCGCCTGACACGAGCCGGGTTTCCTTCTCTTATGCGGACCGTAAGGTTTACCATCCTATTATCGTCGTCAATCTCGCGGGTCGGTTCGATATTCGAGAAAAGGTACCCGTTGTTCCTGTATAAACTGGATATGTTGGTGACGCCCGTCTCTACACGGTTCTCCGAGTAAGGCTTTCCGTTCCGCCAGTCGATCCCCTCGAGTAGGCGTTCTTCGTCGTATTTTTCGTTGCCTACGAAGGATATATCTCCGTTGTAATACTCGTCTCCCTCTTCAACGGTTATATAGACCGAAATCCGATTACGGCCTTTGTTGTACTCGACCCGATGGTCGGAAACCCGCGCTCGGACGTAACCCTTGTCGGCGTAAGCTTCCTCGATAAGGTCGAAATCCTCTTCCAACAGGTCTTCGTCCAATATCTTCGTATTGTAGAAACGGTCGACTTTGGTCTTCATTACCTTGTTGGTAATGTACCAATCGGAAAGGGTTTCGTTACCCTCGATTACGATTTTCTTGACGACGGCTTTCGGACCTTCCTTAATGACGTAAGTAACGTTTACGCCGTCCTCGACGTCATCAACCCGCTGTTTTATTTTCGCGAATCTAAACCCCTTCTCGTAATAGAAGTCCTCAAGATGCTTGATATCGGCGTTGATGCGGGCAAGGCTCAGGCGGTCGCCGCGGGAAAGTTTTATCTCCTCTTCCAGCTTCTTCGTCTTTATCTTCTTGTTGCCCTCGAAGAGGACTTCCCGGACGTACGGGCGTTCCTCGACTATGAAGACGACGTCAACAAGCCCGCCGCCCAGGTCATCCAGGTAAACGTCGACGCGTTCGAAAGCGCCCAACCTGTAGACGCGACGGATGTCGTCCCGGACGATATCGCGGAGCTCGCGTTCCGTGGCGATAATGTCCGGTTCGACCCGTATCGCGGAACGAACGTAACCCTCTTTGACGGTTTCAATACCGTCGAAGCGCACGTCCCGTACCGTAAGCTCGTCATACGGGAGTTGGGCGCCGGCGTAGGTTACCGCAACAAACAAAAAGAGAAACGCCGTCGGCTTGAACCACCGACCGCACGATAGCATTAACCGCGGAGCGTTCCGCGGCGCGCGTCCCGTCATTATAACTTTATCAATAGGCAAAACTTGCTCAGAAATCCGGGAAATTCGCCGGAATGCTACCACAACGCCCCGGGCAAGTCAAGGCATTTAGCCCGGAAGCGTTTAGACGCTGGCGGGCCGTTGGAGGTTGAACGTATATAGGGCCTAACCTTATTTTTTCGTTACATACGGAGCTGGGATTAACGCGAAAATTCGGCGGGACAGAACCGGGGGATATACTTATAAGTTTGGTTTTATTACGGTGCTTTACCTCTGTATAACCTGTCGGTAGCGGCGAAACAGGAGAACCCGTCCCGCAAATGGGTTTTTCTATTTTTCTCCGGATACGCTTTTTAAGATATACGTTATCTTATCGTCGCCTACGACCCTTTCGTCGGACATAACCAAACCGGCACACGGCGGTATGTTTTCTTTCTTAAATACCCTCGTTATTGCCAGGGAACCGGCGCCCGCCCCCGACCAACCCTTTATCAACCCGAGTACTTCGGGAACTAAACCCGACCGATACGGCGGGTCGACGAAAATAACGTCGTACGGCCTTTCGGGTTGAACGTGGGTCAAGTACTTGAGTACGTCTTCCTCGTAAACCCTGACAACGTCCCTGATACCCAGCTTTTTCGCGTTCTCATATACGTAATCGATTAGAATACGGTTTTTTTCTACGAGCGTCGCTTCGGCCGCGCCCCGACTGAGAGCCTCAAACGAAAAGGAACCGGCGCCGGCGAAAAGATCGGCGACTCTCGCACCGACGATGGTCTCGCCCAAAACGTCGAAAATGGCCCGTTTAACCCGCGCGCCCGGCGGCCGCACCTCAAGCGTATCGGGGGTTTCGATTTTACGTCCCGCCAGTTCGCCGCCCAGGATTTTGAAGCTCATACAGGTTACACCCCGGCGAAAAGCCTATCGCCCAGAACCTGCGGCAGGCCGGCGTCGTATATTTTATCCGCCGCCGCTTCCACGTCGTACTCGACCCGCCGGAACTCTAAAGTATCGGCGTCCGTATCCCAGATTACGTAACACGCCCTTGGGTCCCCGTCCCGCGGTTGGCCGACGCTGCCGGCGTTTACGACGTACCTAACGTCCGGCTCCAACGTAACAGGTTCACCCCACACAGAGTTTATCGTGCCCGTTTCACGGTACACGACCGGATCGTGCGTATGTCCGACGAAGAACAACCGGCCTTTTACGTGGGCTAACGCGTCGGCGGCTTCGTATTGGGAAAGTATATAATCGAAGGTCTCGGGACGGTGGGGCGACGCATGTACGAAAAGGGCGTCACCGTATCTCACCTCGAGCGGCCTAGCGATAAGAA
>CBDUXC010000268.1:0-3681 GCA_965371065.1 uncultured bacterium | reverse complement strand
GTTCGCCGTCGTGGCGGAGCGACACCTGCGCGAACTGAGGGGATACTAACGGACGTAATTAAACCGGCGGCCCGCGCCCAAAGTCGAAGGGGGGAGCGGGCGCCGACGGACGAAGAGGTTACGATATGGTCAAGAAAAAATGGATTTTCGGTGGAATAGGCGCGTTTCTCGTAGTGGCCGTTCTGGTGTTCGCCGTCGTGATGGCGGCGTTGGCCGTTTACCCGCTGCTCAAACCGTACGTCCCGATAGGGAAGAAGGTTGCTATTCTCGAAGTAACCGGGCCGATAGACTCGAGCAAGGAGATTATCAGGGTGATACACGCTTACCGGGACGACTCGTCTGTCGCCGCGGTCATAGTCTACATTGACAGCCCGGGCGGCAGCGTTACCTACACCCAGGAGATATTCGACGAACTTATGAAGCTCAAGGAAGACAAGATCGTTACGGCATATATGTCGGCGATAGCGGCGTCCGGCGGGTACTACGTGGCGTGCTCCGCCGACGAGATATACGCGAGCCCCGGAACCCTGACAGGTTCGATCGGCGTCATATTTACGATCACGAACATGGAAGGGCTCTTCGACAAGATAGGTCTCGATACCAAGGTCATAAAGAGCGGCAAGTACAAGGACATCGGTTCGCCTATGCGGGAGATGACGCCCGAGGAAGAAGCCCTGCTCGGGGACATCATCGACGACATCTATTACCAGTTCCTGGATACGGTCGTGGACGCCCGCGAAGACGCGGTTAAAAAGGTTCTGATCGAAAAGGGCGACAACGACCCGAGCCGGTACGAAATAAAGAAATACGTTATGGGATACGCCGACGGGCGGATATTTTCCGGGCGCCAGGCGAAGAAATACGGCTTCGTCGACGAGCTTTGCAACTTTCAGACGGCGATAGACGAAACGGCCGAGCTCGCCGGTATAGAAGGCAAACCCACGGTCATCAAAATAGAAATAAAGGAACCGAGCCTTTGGGATATGCTCTTCGAGAGTTCCGTCGAGGAGATAAAGACGGAGCTGGGGCGCCCCGACGGAATTACGATGGAGTATGCCCTTTACTAGACGAGTAAAGGGTCGTTTAATTGTTACCATAATCCTTTATACCCGAAAGAGCGGCTCCGGGCCGCCGAACAGGGGGTAACGAGATGCGGAAGTACATAATTGTGTTCGCGGCGTTGATAATGCTCGCGTGGATGTTCGGGTGCGCGGCGAAAGATGAAGCTCCCGAATCCGAATATGCATACGAAGAATACGCCGCCGAGGAATACTACGACGAGGCGCCGGCCGGCGACGTGGACTACGGTACGGTCGAAAAGAGCAGGATGGCCGAGCCGGCGGACACGGTCGCCGAATACGAAGCGACCGGCGGCGATATCCCGCCTGTGCCCGAGTCGGGCGAAGAAGTAACCTTCGCCGAGCTGGACACTACCGAGATGACCAAGGACCTGATGATCATCAAGACCGCCGACTTAACGTACGAAGTCGAGGACGTGGACAAGGCCACCGACGAAGTCGTAACCGTCGTATCGAAGTATAACGCTTTCATCCTTGATTCTCATAAGTACAAAGACGAGTACGGCTTCAGCTACAGTACAGTTACGGTACGTATAAAGCCCGATTACTTCGAGAAGGCGGTAAAAGACCTTCACGAAGGCGTCGAGGGCGACCTGCTAAACGAACAGATAACCGGCGAAGACATTACCGCCGAGTACGTTGACCTGAAGGCCCGGCTCGTCAACAAGCTGGAGGTCCAGCGGCGGTTCAACGAGTACCTGGATACACAGACGCGGTCGTTAGACGACATCATTACCGTAGAGAGAGAGCTGGAGAGAATAGGGGAGGAAGTCGAGCGGCTCAAAGGCCAGCTTCGCTATCTCGAGAACCGGGTCGCCCTGTCCACGATAACGGTGAACGTTCAGGAACCGTCCGCGCCGACATTACCCGGCGGTAAGCGGACCTTCTGGGAGGATATCAAGTGGGCGTTCCGCGTGATGTTCGGGGTAATCGTATTCCTAATCCAGGCTTTCATAATCCTTCTGCCGTTCATCGTAATAGTAGTGGTCGCGTTTATCGTAATACGGGCGATAGTGGTGTACTACGTTCGCAAGCGTAAAGCGGCCGGGAAGGGCACGAAGGCGTAAAAAGAACTGATATAGAGTCGTAACACGACAACGTGATAATAACGATATAATTAACCGGGAGGTCTGTTATGACGAAGGCGGACCTGGCCAAAAGAGTCGCCAATACGCATAACCTGACTCAGAAGGAAGCCCTTGCGGTTATAAACGCGGTACTGGACACGATAACCGGGTACCTGGCGAAGGGGGGCAAAGTCGAGCTGCGCGGCTTCGGTAGCTTCTACACGAAGAACCGGGATAGCCGTACGGCCCGGAACCCCAAAACCGGCGAGAAGGTCTTCGTGCCGGCCAAGCGCGTCCCGGGCTTTAAAGCGTCCAAATCGCTAAAGAACCGCGTAAGTGAGGGTTACCTGTAGCGGTGGAAATGGCGGCGACCTTTTAACGTCCATAATGGGAAATATCCGGGTGGTGGCTTAAAGCGCAGCCGGCCGGTAAAAAGCGTGGTTTTTAGGACCTACGTTCTAAAATCTATAATCGAAATGGGAGGTGTACGATGGGTTCGCTGAAGAAGAAAAGGGCTGCGAAGATGGCGAAACATAAAAGGAAGAAGAAGTCCCGCGCCAACCGGCACAAAAAGAAGTAGGGTGGTTGGATATATACGTTGTATTTTAAAGGTCTACGATTTAACGAGGGCAGATAGGAGGGAATAATGGCCTGATGGGAATTGGGCCTTTTCCTTTTAAGGGCGTTAAGAGTTTAACATAATATATATTATCAGACACTATTATTATAGCTAACCTTTTTTAATACTACTTATAACTCCTCCTTTTTCCCTTATCTTTCCCTTTAACTCTACTATCTTAATCTACTGATATTACATACTTTATTAGTCCTTACTTACCGTTGTCTTTTCCTTCGTTTTGTTACTCGAGCCTATGCCCTTCGAAGAACTCCCATATCACGTCGCTCGCGCTTATATCGCGGTTCGTTTCGCCGACGACCTTTGCCGGTAGATATTGCCGACCGCCCGGCCAAGTGTGCCCGCCGCGTTCGACGGTCAACAAGACCACGTCGGCCCCGATGTCCGAAGCGTACTCGTCGCGGCGTTCGACCGAACCGTCATCACCGTCTATATCGTCGTAATAAGTCGTTTCCGGTGCTCCCGAACACCCGTTGGTTTCAGTCCACAGAGCGACGCTCTCGTCGGCAGACAGGACTTCACCGCGTTTTATACCGAATATTTGTACTTCGCCGCCGTCGTACGGTACCAGCGGGTCTTCGTCGCCCAGAACCATCATTACGGCGACCGGCCCTTCCGGCGGGTATTTCTCCTTTAACACCGTCGAGACCTGAGCAGCTACGCCGGCGACGGCCGCGAAGACGTCCGGGTTCTCGGCCGCCAGGCGGTACGACATAAACGCGCCGTTGGAGATGCCGGTCGAGTAAATACGGTTTTCGTCGATTTTATAGTCGACCGTCAGTTGCTTGACCAGGTCGCCCAGGAACCTGACATCGTCGGGCGGTTCGACCGGCAGCAAACTTCGGATTTCCCGGCCGTCGTTCCAATGTTTGTTGACGCCCTCGGGATAGACCACTAT
>CBDUXC010000267.1:0-3695 GCA_965371065.1 uncultured bacterium | reverse complement strand
CTTCTTCGCCGGTTCCGCCGCGCGGCTCCGGAAAGACGGCGTCCTCCATATGAAGAACGTGCCGCGGTCCACCGTCGTGAACGGCATATCCGCAGCAGAAGGCCGCGCCGGTCTTGAGCGCGAAGACGGCCGGCCCCCGGTGGGCCGAAACCGGACGCCCGAAGAACTCTACAACGACGCCCTCTTCGCCGGCGTCCTGGTCCGACACGAGAGCGATGACGCGGTTCGCCCGAAGCTCCTTGATTACCGTTTTCAGGGCAGGCGTTCCCATGGGTATAATCCCTAAACCGGCCCGGCGCCGGGCCCAGTTCATCATCGCGTCCACGTACCTATTGCTCTGAATCCCGACGAGAAACGTTACCGGATGTCCATATAGGCCGATGGCGCCGCCGCCCATCTCGTAAGAACCGAAGTGCCCTGTAATCAAAAGGGCGCCCTGACCGGCGCCCAGGGCGTCGTCGAAACACTTACCGTTTCCTATCTTGACCCATTTACGTACGTTTCGTTCGTTATAGCGGACGAAGCGCATGTGCTCCACTATCATCTGCCCGAAGACCTCGAAGGACCGGCGCGCCGTCGCGTCCACCCACGTCTCGTCCTTATCCGGGAAACAGAAGCGCAGATTGGCTTTCGCGACCCGGCGCCTATAACCCCAGAGCCGGAAACCGACCCTACCGATGGCTCGGCCGAAAGCCGCCGCGGCACCCTGGGGCAACAGGTTGACCCAGAACATTACCTCAAGCACGAGCAGGAACTCGAGCAGATGTTTCAGCTTCTTGAGCATAACACCGTATTACCTGTGGAGCGTATCGCCGAGAACCCGAAGAAGTGCGCTTTCCAACTCGGGTTCGCCGGCGGTCACCTCGGTCTTAATGTCCAGTACGTAAACCGGAACCCTCGACTTCCATTTACCGATCCGCGCTTCATCTTTTGCGGTCGTGACTATCGCGACGCAGTCTGCAGCGAAGGCCGACCTCTCGACGGCCGCCAGCTCACTTTTCTTATAGATATGGTGGTCCGGGAACGGGCGCCGAACCGCGACGACGGCGCCGATTTCCTCTAGCGTGGATATAAAACCGGCGAAGTCCCCCACGCCGGCCAAAGCCAATACGCGCCTGCCGTCGATTTCGGCTAGGCTCAGCGGACGGTCGTCCCCCAACTCCCTGACCCCCGCCGGGTAGTGTCCGGCCGTCAACTTTACAGCTTTGCGGGCGTACCTATCGACGGCTTCTTCCCACACGTCTATATACTTCCCGACGTTCGCTTTCGAAAAACAGACGACGTTCGCGTAGAAGAGCGCGTCAACACCCTCCCGCGCCAACCCGGCCGGAAACGGCCACTCGGGCGGACGGCTCGTGTTCATCAAGACGACGTCCAGGTCCCTCGCCAGTTGAACATGTTGGAACCCGTCGTCCAACACGACGACGTCGGCCCCCTCCTCGACGGCGACCAAACCCGCCGAGTACCGGTCCGAACCGACGACGATACAAGCGTCGGGAAGCGCCCGGGCTAGCATCGCCGGTTCGTCGCCGCTCACCTCCGGCGGTACCAGCAAGCCCGAACCCGGTTCGGAAACTACTACCGTCCCGCCGGACGTCCGACCGTAACCGCGGCTGAGTATCGCGACGGACCGCCCGGTTGTTTGAAGCAGTCGCACGAGATAGACGACGAACGACGACTTCCCGGTCCCGCCCATCGCGACGTTGCCGACGCTGATAACCGGGACCGGTAGCCGCTTCGGCTCGAACGGCCCGTCGCTCGAGTACGCCCACCGTCGGACCGCCGCCGCCAGACCCCAAACCTGTCCGAACGGCCAGAGCAGGTAGCGAACCGCCCCGTCGGTCATTCGCCGGTAGAACGGTTCGTACGAACTTGCCGGGCTCATATTATGCCATCCCCCATCGCTTCATAACGAAATCTACAGCCCGCGCGCTCCCGCCGATAAGCCCGGCGGTCGCCGCCCGCGCTTTCGTCATCTCGGCTTCCAATAGCTCAGGCTCTCGGTAAAACCGGGTTAGTACCCGGGTCAGTTCGCCTACGTCGGCGACCGTAGTCCCGCCGTTTCCGTCGAGCAGCCGGACCTCGTACGCGAAGTGGGACGTATTCGAGCCATACACGACGGCGCAGCCCGCGTACGCCGGCTCGACGACGTTCTGCCCGCCGCGCGGTACGAAAGATCCGCCGACAACGGCGACGGCCCCGGCCGCGTACAGACGGGCCAGGTCACCCATAGTATCCAGAACCAGCGCGTCGCCGGTATCGCCGTTCGAGTAAACGGCGGCGGTAATCCCGAATTCCGAGAGTAAACTTACTACCTCCGCCGCCCTTTCCGGGTAACGGGGCGCCATGAGCAGCTTAAGCGACGGGCGGATGTCTCGGGCCGCCAGGTACGCCCGGGCGACTAACCCCTCTTCTCCTTCATGCGTGCTGCCGGCGATTAACAGGTCAAGTTTATCGGTTATCCCCAACCGCGAGTGCACCTCGGAAATAAGCCCGGGGTTCGGCTCCAGATCCAGGTTATCATACTTAATGTTCCCGGTAACCTCGACGGCGGCACCGTCAACACCGAGAGAGCGGAACCGGGGAACGTACTCCTCGTCGGAAATCGCGTACGCGGCGATACTGGCAAGCAGCGGTTTGAACAACCACCCGACGGCCCGGTACCGGCTCGCGGCCTTCTCGGTCATCCGGCCGTTTATTACGGCGACGGGAACGCCGCGCCGCGCCGCCATATAAATCAGATTCGGCCAGTAGTCGCACTCGACCAATATCAACGCGACAGGGTTAAGCCGCCTTAGCGCAAGATACACCGCCGGGACCAGATCGTACGGCAGCCCCAGTTCGTAATCGGCGCCGACATACTCGGCCGCTTTCGCGCCGGTGGTCGTAACCGTCGTGACGACGACCGGGACGCCCGGGAACCGCTCGCGTAATAGAGCGACGAACTTCCTGGACGCGAGCATTTCGCCGGCCGACGCGGCGTGGACTATAATACACCGGTCGAGACGCGGCAAGCCGAACCCGAGCCGGGAAAAGAATCGGTACCTGAAGTCTCGAAGTAGAAGGGCCGGCTCCCATAGTAACAGGAAAAGGAAATGAACCGCCAGGTTATAAAAAGCGAACGCCGTCCAGAACGTAAAGCCCCATCGCGGCGACTTAAATCTATTTTTATTCGCGCTTATATCTCTTTTATTTTCCAATAATTAGGTCGCCATACCTGATAAAGCAGATTAACCAGTAAGCTGCGCTTCGAGCAGCCGTTTATAGGAGCCGCCGTTCAGGACAAGCTCTTCGTGGGTACCGATTTCGGCGACGCGGCCGTTCTCCAGCACAACTATCCGGTCGGCCCGACGCACCGTCGAGAGCCGGTGGGCGATTACGAACGTGGTCCGCCCCACCATCAACCTTTCGAGCGCCGTCTGGATCAGCCGCTCGGACTCGGCGTCGAGGCTCGAGGTCGCTTCGTCGAGTATCAGTATCCGCGGGTCCCGGAGCACCGCGCGGGCGATCGAGAGCCGCTGTCGCTGTCCGCCCGATATTTGTACGCCTCGCTCGCCTATATACGTTTCGTAGCCTTCGGGGAACCGGCGTATGAACTCGTCCGCGTTGGCGGCCCCGGCCGCGTCGTACACCTCTTCTGCGTCAGCGTCCAGCCGACCGTATAGAATATTATTATAAACCGTATCGGCAAAAAG
>CBDUXC010000266.1:0-3696 GCA_965371065.1 uncultured bacterium | reverse complement strand
ATCGAACACGCTAATAAGACCTTTACGGCTGAGGTTACGATAAAGCCGACGACGTCGGGGCATTTCGAACTGGCGTACCTATCCGGCACGACCGAAGACCCCGACTCGGCGGGAGATTATTCGCCGTCCTGGGGAACCAACGAGGTCAACGGCGGGTCCGTGATATTCAAGCGGATCTGGGTTAAGTAGGTATGGCGGCGAAAAGGTAAGTAAGGGGCGTACGATACGTTCCCCCGACTGAAGTCGGGGGTTTAGGCTCCGCAATTGAAACTCCGGCGGCTGAAGCCGCCGGTATCTTTTCCCTTTTATGGTACGATGCTCCGCCGGTTTCGTCCGGCGGTGCTATTTTTTAACTTTAATACTTCCCGTCCAACGTTCCGGCGGCGCGCTCCAGTTCGAGAAGCGCGCCGTTGTAGTTGTAGAGGGCCGTTGCGAAACCGAGCCGCGCGGCGGAGTCATTTTCGTCTACTTCCAGCGTAAAAGAAGCGGCGTTGGTCGCCGCGGGAAGAATTGCCGAAAGTAAAATGACCCGATACAAGGTCGTTAAAATACGAATGTTTTTAACAGAGTAACGGTCCCCAGCGTAATCGTCGCGACGCCGATAAGTATGGTCAGGGTGCGGGTCTCGAGGGCGCGGACCGTCAGGGCCGCGAGGGGAACGGCGCATAGTACGCCCAGGATCATCGGCGGCGCGAGGGACCAGTCGAGTACGTCTTTGGTGAAGTAATAAGCTACGGCTCCGACGCCGCAGGTGATACCTTCGGCAAGGGCCGTTATTGCTATGGCCGTTTTGCTCCTTACGCCGCTGAGCAGTTGGGCGCCGGTAATAAGAGGCCCATAGCCGCCGCCGCTCATCCCCTTGTTGAAAGACGCCACGAAGCCGAAGGTTATCATCTTCCACCAGCCGAAAGGAATTATACGGCCGACGTTTGAGATAATTAATATCCCCACGAGGAGGACTACCCCGCCGATCCACGTTTTCACGTATATAACCGGTATCGAAACGGCTATCATTACAGCAATGACCGACCCGACCAACGAACAAAGGCCGAGTACGACCGCTACCTTGAAATCGCGTGTACCGGGATGGAAGTTCACGTTGCCGAAGCTGTGGTGGGCGAAGGCCGCGGTCCCCGCCGCCAGGAGTTCGGAGACGAGGATAGCCGGGACGATTTGTAACGGATGGTATCCGAAGAGTAGTAGTACGGGTGAAAGAGTCGTCCCGTAGCCCATACCGACGCTCGCGTCGAAGTACTCGCACCCGAACGCGATTGCGAATATCCCTAAAGCGGCCCAGGACAGGATAAGGATTCCTTCGCCGTTGGTCCCGGCGCCTTCCGGCGGCCGGTACGGGAACAGGATGAATAATATAGTGAAGAAGGTTACTATGGTGGCTGTCAGGAGCAACGGACGGAGCACGCTCAGGAACTTGAGCTTCCGTTCTTTCCTGACTAATCCCGGATCGTGATGGTGTTCCATACGCTTCGTCGAAGTTAAATCGGGCGACCGTTTCGCTGACGTTTACTCCCCGCTTGAAATATTACTTAATCGGTCCTGATAAGTCCAGCGATTTCTTGCGGCTATTCTTCGCCGTTCTAACCGGCCGATACGTGAAAACGCCGGTGTGAAGCCGGCGTTTTTCGCGTTGGTTGAAGTAAACTACCGCGTTACGACGAATTTCTTAACCGCCGTCTCGCCGCCGGCGATAAGCCTGTATACGTAAACGCCCGGCGGGGTAGTTGCCAGGTCCGTGGCTATTGAGTGTTCGCCCGCGGGGAAGGGCCCTTCGGCAACCGTCGTAACCTTACGCCCGGTTATATCGTAAATAGCCAGCTCGACGTCGGTATCTTCCGGTACTGAGAATGTGAACGTTACGGCGCCCGAGGCCGGGTTGGGCCGGGTCTGCATCAGGGCGAACGCCGCCTTCGCACCGCCCGGCGCTTCCAGGTGGACGGGGCCGTGGGTTGTAGCGGCACCCGAGTCGTCCAAAGCGTCCAGGTAATAGTCGTACGAGAGGGCCGGCGACGCTACGGTATCCACGTACTTATAAGGCGATTCGCCGGTTATTAACTCGCCGTTGACGAGAGCTTTGCCGGACCCGTCGTCGGGCTCCCGGTAGAGGTTGAAGCCGGCGGCCGTCGAACCGTCCGATACGTCCCAGAAGAGCTCGGCGGAACCGTCGTCCCATTCGGCGGTGAAGTAGTCCAGCTCCACGTCGGTGAACTCGTCTATGCACCACTCGGCCCAAGCCATCATCGCGTCGTTCATCATATTGCACGTGGGCCCTATTTGCGTATCGCTCGGGTAGAAAGACGAGTTGAGCTCTATACAAACGCCCAGAGCGCCGCGGACGCCGTACGCGTAATCTACGAAGCCTCCGTTCACATTGTAGAGTTCCCATCCGCCCTCAGCATCGTAATAGCGACCCAGGTGTTCGTATATTTTCTCGTTTATAACCTCGGACATCTCGACGAATAGGTCGTCGTCGTCGCAGTAACCGTCGGTATACCCCCAAGGCCTAAGGATTAACTCGCCGTACTGGTGGTAGCTTATTGCCGCTTTGAAGCGCTTCTCCCCAGAGAGGTTCATTATTATCTGGTTCTCCGGTTCGGATCCGGCGCTGGGACCCCGGTACGTCGGAGAACTCGGGTAACCGCTTGACCCGCTGTCGTCGTAGCCCCACATATACGGATAGTTCCGGTTGTTATCGACGCCGTCGAACGATTCGAAGTAGTCGTCGTTTTCGTTGTTGTCCCGGCCGTTCTTGCGCCACATTTTTCCGCCGGTCTCTATATCGTCGTAGATGTAACCGTCGACGTTCATCAACGGCATTATGTAGAACTCCAGGTTATCCACGACGTTCTGTACGTCCGGGTCGACGGCGTAGTTTTTACATAGGTATCGGGCGAACGCCAGCGGCACCTCGAGCGACATCGGTTCGCGGGCGTGGTGGACGCCGGTTATCAGCAGGTCGGCTTCGTCCGGTTCGTCGGTTTCCACGTCGTCGGATATCTTAAGCAGCCAAATGTCGCCCAGGCCGAGGTGCCCTTGTCCCATATTAGTCAGGGTACATATGTCCGGGTAATCGGCGGGTAGCGCGTTCAGGTCAGCCAGGAGTTCGTCATAGTTGTGGTATCCGGAGTACCCGCGCGAGCCGAACGATTCGGGCGAAAGGCAATCGTACTGTAAGTATTCGTACGGGAACGCGAGCTCGTCCAGCTTCGACTGGGGCGCGATTACGTCAACGTAATCCGGGCGCCGCGCCGACGCAATGTCGAGATCGTGTCGGTAGACGAGAGACTCGTACGCGTCTTCGGTCGGGGTATAAACCCGGGCCCAGCTAACGACGTCGGACGCGTCGGCCGCCGAGACTATGAGTATTATCGCGGTTGCGATTATTATGTGCTTCATAGATATCTCCTCTTGCTAAGGATTTCGGCTTGCCGATAAGCGATTTAGTTTACCGCGTGATTACCAGTTTCCGCGCGGCTGTTTCCGTCCCCGCCGAGAGCCGGTAGACGTATACGCTTGGCGGAACCGAGGCCAGGTCCGCGGTTATTGAGTGTTCGCCCGCGGGGAAGGGCCCTTCGGCGACCGTCGTAACCTTACGCCCGGAGATGTCATAGACGGTGAGTTCGACGTTCGTGTCGTCGGCGACCGAGAAGCGGAACGTAACTGCGCCGGCCGTCGGGTTTG
>CBDUXC010000265.1:0-3714 GCA_965371065.1 uncultured bacterium | reverse complement strand
ATCAACGACGGGGAAATCGCCGTTTACTTGAACACCTTACAAGACTTCGGAACCCGTTATTCGTATACTCCCGACTGCGAATCAGCGGCGGAATGGCTCGCGGAAACATTGGATACTTACGGCCTGTCCGTAACGCTGGACAATTTCTTCGGCACGAACGTGGACGACGTTTCGACCACAGGCGACGGTGAAAAATGCTGGATTTCGGGAAGCGACGGTAAAATCTTTTACACGGCCGACGGCGGAACTACGTGGAACACGGCAAACACCGGGACTACCGAACGGCTTTGGTCGATATCTATGTTGGACGAATTTACGGGCGTCGCCGTCGGTTCGGGCGGGACCGTCCTCCGTACGGTGGACGGCGAAAGCTGGACCGAGGAACAGCCGCCGGTATCCGATTGGATTTTCGGCGTCGAATTCGCCGATTATGAAAACGGATGCATAGTCTGCGACTACGGTACGATTTTATATACGAGCGACGGCGGCGAAACTTGGGACTTCGCGTCTAGTCCCACCGGCGCAAGGCTTTACGATATATCTTACGGGACGGACGACGTTGCGTGGGCGGTCGGCCGCAACGGAACAATTATTAAAACGTCCGATAAGGGCGTTACGTGGATAAATCAAGAAAGCGAGACCGGCACAAGGCTATACGGAATCGAAGCGCTGGACGCGTACGAAGCGTGGGCCGTCGGCTGGGAAGGAACCGTCCTGTATACAAATAACGGCGGGAACACGTGGGAACATGTAAACTTAAGCACCGACGCTTATCTTTACGACGTTGAATTCGTAAATAAAGATATCGGGTATATTTGCGGTTCGGACGGTACGGTTTTTAAGACGACCGACGCCGGCGCGTCCTGGGAGTATTTAACTACGCCGGGAGACTTCTGGTATACAGGCTTGTCGTTCGTAGACGCTGACATTGGTTACGTCGTAGGCGATAACTCGATACTCAAAACGACCGACAGCGAAGATTTCGTCGAACTCGCCGGCAACATCGACGATAAATGGACGAACGTCATCGGCGAGAAACAAGGCGAAACACTTCCCGACGAAATCGTAATAGTTTGCGCCCATTACGATTCTACCTCCGACGACCCGTACAATAACGCCCCCGGCGCCGACGACAACGCGAGCGGAACCGCCGCCGTGTTAGCCGCCGCCAACGCTTTAGCGGGCCTCCCGATCGAACGGACGATTAAGTTCGTTTGTTTCGCCGGCGAAGAGCAAGGATTGCTCGGTAGCCGACACTATGCCGACAAGTTAGCCCTGAACGGTGAAATGGTAGTCGCGGTGGTTAACCTGGACATGGTCGCGTACGCCGAAGACGACAATAACGATACGTCCCTTATTTCAAACCAGGTTTCTACTTGGCTCGGGGATTATTACCTGTCTTGCCACGACCTATATAAAACCGGGTTAACTTTCGACTCTTTCGTTGACGATACGGCTACGGCGTCGGACCACTCGTCTTTTTGGGACGCCGGGTACCCAGCCGTATTCCTGATCGAGGGCGCTGATGGCGCGGGCGGTATTACCGACTATCCCTATTACCACACGGCGGAAGACACCGTAGATAAGTTAACGATTAAGCTGAACACCTGGAACGCCCGGGCCGCGGCGGTAACTATCGCCCACCTTGCACGGTATTATGAAAACGGCGGCGGCCCCGACGGAGAGCTTAAACCTATCGCGTATCCGAACCCGGTCCGTTTAGCTTCCGGCGACACTACGGTAACTTTCGACAGACTTACGGCGCCCGCCACCATTCGCGTTTATACTATCGCGGGCGAACTTGTATTCAAAGCGGTAGCCGAAAACGAAACCCTATCCTGGGACCTGACCGCGTCGAGCGGCGGTCGCGTGGCGTCGGGTGTCTACGTCTGGCGCGTAACAAGCGGCGCCGGGACGACGACGGGGAAGCTCGCCGTAATAAAGTAACAAACTCCGTTTATGGAAATCCTGATAACCGGCGCCGCCGGCAACCTGGGGTCGTTTCTTGCCCGCCGAATGCTCGGCGGGCCTCACCGGTTAAGACTACTTATTCACCGCAAACCCTTACCGTTCGACCTATCCAGCTACGATAACGTATCCGTTCACAGAGCCGATCTGGCCGACCCGGCGACCCTGGTCGAACCGTGCGGCGGCGCCGACTGCGTCGTCCACTTCGCGGGGGTACTTTTCCGTCCGCGACCGGAACGTTTCTTAGCGAAGACCAACGTCGAATACGTCGAAAACCTGGTCAACGCGGCGGTTGAGGCCGGCGCAAGCAAGTTTACTTTAATAAGCTTCCCGCACGTCGAGGGGGAGACTACGCCCGAGAACCCGGCGACCGGCCGCCTTGACGGGAACCCGGAATCGGTCCACGCGAAGACACGGCTGGCCGCCGAAAGGTACCTTTTCGAGAAGTGTAAAGATAGCGACACAATAGCCGTTGCGCTACGCCCGGGGATGATATACGGCCGCGGCGTCCTTATGATCGAAGCGGCCCGATGGCTTCTCAAACGTCGGCTCCTCGGCGTCTGGCGAGAACCTACCGGGATTCACCCGCTCTCGCTACCTGATTTCTTAGATTGCGTCATAGCCCCGGTAGAAAACGAAAACGTACAAGGCGTATATAACCTGGGCGACGATACCCCTATTACGCTCCAGGAGTTCCTGGACACGGCGGCCGATTACTGGGGTTACCGGAAACCCTGGCGCGCGCCGAAGTGGTCGTTTTACGCGGTCGCCGCCGCCTTAGAAGGGTTCGCAACGGTATTCGGAACCGCCGCGCCCCTGACCCGCGACTTCATTAAAATAGGTATGGCTCCATACTGTTCGGACACGTCGAGAATGAAGGCCGACCTGATTCCTGAAGTCAGATACCCTGCTCTGACGGACGGGCTGAAACTGCTATAAGTCAAAAACAGCGACTTATTACCTTTAGAAAAAATCCGGGATTAACCTTGCAACCGCCGGGGAATCTGTTATTATCAAACGTATATAATTTAAAGAGGGCCGGCGATATAAACGGTCTTTTCCTCGAAAGGTGATGGAGATGAAAAGAGCGATATGTGTAGCATTATTAGTAGCGGCCGTAAGTACGGGCGCGGTCGGTTTCGGCAAAGCGACCGAAATCGTCCTGGACGACGTCCTATTCGGCTTCTACGAAGGGACCAGGGTTTTCGGCCTGGAAGAAATAACCGAAGAAGGCACGGTAATCGAAGCGTGGCACGACTCGGTAATCGCGCCGACCGACGGATACCTCTTCCTGATAGACCCTTACCCGCTGGCCAACTGGGAACACCCGTGTCAGTGGGTTTTCGTCGGAGCCGCCGACGGCGAAGTAACGATTTACGATATGACGACGCCGCCGCGGGACGAATTCTTCGCGATAATGACCGAGGTAACGGACCCGACGCCGTACGAACAACCTTCGTACGACGATGTCCGGAAGATGATCGACCGCAAACTGGAAGAGGCTTTCGGCCCGAGGAGATATACCGCGCCGGCCGAAGGCACCCGCGGCAACCGGTACGCCCTTCTCATTTCCGGCGGCGCGAGCCAGAGCAACAACCACATCAGGTACTGGGGCGATATCGCGTTCATATTCTGCGCCCTGAAGCATTACTACGGTTACAGCGATTCCGAAATCGTCGTATGTATGTCAGACGGGGATAACCCGGCGGTCGACCGTTCCAACGGCACGAGTTCGCCCCTCGACCT
>CBDUXC010000264.1:0-3714 GCA_965371065.1 uncultured bacterium | reverse complement strand
CGGACAGGCCGCGTCGGCGACGCCCGTACAAGTTAGAGCCGGTATAACAACCTCGTCGCCGGAACCGACGCCCAGGGACCTGAGCGCGAGAACGAGCGCGCCCCGGCCCGACGTCGTCGGATAGGCTTTCACCGCGTCGGTCAACTCGCACAGGCGCCGGCGGTATTCTTCCGCCTTCTTTATCAGCTCCTCCGACGGGAGTTCCGCGAGAGCCAGAATACCTTCTCGGTCCAATAAGGGTTTAATTCTCGCGTACATAAACCGCACCCAATACGTTAAAAAAGAACCCGTTGAATTGCAAGGGTTTTTCTCCCCGCCGATAAGCGGTTGACGAACGGGCGGCCGTATACTATATTCCCCTCGATATGACGCCCGTTAACCCGAGCTGTTATGCACACCCGAACCGGCGCGCGATAGCCGTTTGCGGCAGTTGCGGCGCTTTTCTCTGCCCGGACTGCGTCAGCAAGTCAACGTCGGTCGGCGACGACCTCGTTTGCCAAGCCTGCCGTGCCCGCTCGCCCCGACGGGAAACCGTCGCCCCGCCGTGGGAAGACCGTCGGGGCGCGGGACCGGTACGCGCTTTTTTCGCCACGTGGCGCGCTGTAGTCTTTAACAGCCGGGGCTTTTTCTACACTCTTCCGCCCGACGGCCCGGTCTTTAAACCCGTTTTATACGCCGTCATATGTATCGCGATCGGCCTGGTCGGCGCGATCCCGGCCGCAATGCAGTCTTTTACCGCCCTGAGCTCCATGTTCGACCCCCGTATGCTGGCGGCCGGAATAGTGTTCGCCCTGGTGCTAATCCCGCCGCTTTACGCGGTCTGTTTCGTGGTTACGGTTGTTTTTCTCCACCTGCTCGCCCAGGGGTTCGGCGGGGCCGGAAACTTGTCCGCTACCCTCCGGGCCGTATCTTACGCCCAGTCGGCTTCAATCGCCGAAGTAATCCCGATAATAGGCGGGCTGCTGGCACTGTTGTTGCGATTGTTTTTCTATGGCCGCGGCGTACCCGCCGTTCACAACCTGACGCCGTTCCGGTCTTTCTCGTTTTACCTGGTCCTGACGATTACCACCTTTGGGCTGATTTACCTGGTATTCCGTTTCGCGACGAGCGTCTTACCGACTTCCTTAATCTCCTAACGACAAGCGGTCCAGACGGAACGTACGGTCCTCGTCCTTGTCCGTGTCGTAGCTCTTTACGTAAACCTTCCCACCGGCGCTGTAGACCGACTTAACGATTATGTTCCTCTCTGCCGGCGCTTCGCCCTTTTTCGTATATGTTATCCTTATCGGCTCGCCGACGGCCGCGGCTCGCTCTATCACAACGATAAGCTCGGCGTCACCCGAACCGCCGCCCTTTGACGCCGCTATCAAACCGGCGACGGTCGTCTCCGCATCCCGGGACGCAAGCTCCCCTATATACGTCAAGAGTATCTGCGCCTCGGCGGCCACGTCGCCCATTGCGCGATGGGCGTCCACCAAGCGAATCCCCAACGCCCGGCAGGTCTCTTCGAGGTTGTACCTATCGCGCCCCGGAAGAAACGTTTTACTCAAACCGATTATATCGACGGCCGGAGCGTCCGGCAGCTCCACGCCGGCGGTCCCGCACCCGGCGGCCAGGAACGCCACGTCGAAGGTCAGGTTCTGAGCGGCCAGCACCGCCCCGTCGGCGAACTCGAGGAAGTCGGGCAGCACTTCGTTTATCGGGCGCGCGTCGGCTACCATCGCGTTGGTGATACCGTGTATCGCCGTCATATCCGGCGGTATCGGCCGAGACGGACGCACCAACTCCGTGAAATGCCCCAGGACTTCGACGCAACGGACGCGGAGCGCGCCCAGCTCGACGGCTTCGGCCCCGTCCGATGGCCTGAGCCCCGTCGTCTCGAAGTCGAAGACGACGTACTCGGCTTCTTTTATGGGCGTATCGTACAATGACGACCTTGGGTATTAAATTAACATACGTACTGCCCTTTCGCTATCGTAAAACCCGTAAACCCATATTAAACGAAACCGCCTTACCTTAACGGCGGCTCTTTCCATCTCTAATACTTAACCGTCAGAAATAGTACCATACGCTCTCATAGTCCGCCGGGTCCTCACCTCGCCCGCCGCAGTACCAGTTAAAACGGCCGGCCCGCTTCCCAAAACCCCTCTCCTCTATCGAAATGCGCGGACGAATTAACGGTTCACTAACGGCGTAAGATGGTATATAATAATTACCGATTACGATGAAAACTGACGTTTTTCACGACTAACGGTTCATGACCAACCTTATTCCCGAGTTTATAACGCGCCGATACGAAGAAGGGCGCCGCGAAGGCGAGCTCGACGCCGCGGCAATGTTCGTAGACGTCGTCGGCTTCACCGCAACGAACTAAAAAGCCCGAATAATAGCGGAACCCATTAACGGTTATATCAGAGGAGGAAAGCGATGGAAATATTCGGGACGTTTATCGGCTCTGCGATTGTGGCCGCGATTATCGCGGCGGTAATCGGCGGTTTTTTTATGTGGATCGGCGCCAAACTGGCAAACGTACGACGCGCGAACTTCGGTAGGTCTATAGTAGCGGCGGTACTGGCCGCTCTGGTCACGTGGGTGGTTACGGCGATTTTCTCCTACCTCCCGGTTTTCGGTAACGCGATCGGTTTCTTTCTGGGCATAGTCTTCTCCATCTTCGTAATCCAAAGCATATTCAGGATTCGCTTCGGTAAAGCCCTGATCGTATGGTTGTTCTACGTCATAGCCCAGTTCGTCGCGGTCCTGCTCGTCAGTTTCGTCTTCGGCGGCGCGCTGATATATTCGATAAGTTAAATCGAACGCAAAAGCTTGAGAACGTCAAACGGCGTGTTTCGGTTCGAACGTCGAAAGACCCCGCCGCAATGGCGGGGTCTTTACTTTAACCATCGGTAAAATACCGGAAGCAGTTTAAGGACAACGCGCTATAACTACGCCGCGGCCCTTTTCTTCGTCCAAAACATTACCGCCAGCCAGATGGCCCCGATTAGTATCATCCCAATACTCAATAGTTGGGTTAACGTAAAACTGAGGAAAACTTCCGGCGTCGTACGTACGTATTCAAGAAAAAAGCGGATTACCCCCATACCCAGTAAATATACAAGGAACAGCCACCCGACGTCCGGCCCTTCCTTTTTCCGCAGGAACCAGAGCAGGAGGAACAGACTGAAGAAGAGCAACGCGGAGTATATCGGCGTGGGGTGGACATTCTCGAAGGTCGGCACAACGCCGTTAGGGTAGGACATTCCCCAGGGCAGGTCGGTGGCGGGACCGTAATCTCCGTCCCCGGCGAGCTGTCAACCGATCCGGCCGATTGCGAACGCGATCGCCAGCGACGGCACCACCGCGTCGCCGTACGGCTTAAGCGGCTGCCGGTGAAGTATGATAACGATAATACACGCCAATAACCCGCCGGCGACGCCCCCGTACCAGACCAGCCCTGCGGCGCTGAATATCGAACCGAACGGGTCCGCGGCGAACGAAGACCAGTGTTCAATCAGATAATAAACCTTCGCGCCCGCGATGCCGCCGATCATCGCGGCCAACAATAAATCGGTATCGATCAACTTCAGCTTTTTCCGCTTCATCTCCGACCGGAAGAGGAGCCAGCTTACAATGAAGCCGGTTACCATCATAACGCCGAAGGTCCCGATCCGGAGACCACCAAACTCGAATAAAATAGGATGCATTATCTACGTCCTT
>CBDUXC010000263.1:0-3716 GCA_965371065.1 uncultured bacterium | reverse complement strand
TCACAATGGCCAAGACGGCCGGGGCCAACGACGTGTGGGCGTCCTCGAACCGGTATATGGGGCTGTTCAGGAACATTATGAAGAACGCGTCGTCCATCTCGACGTGCTCGATGGTGAAGTAGCTGCCCCGGCCCTTCTTCTTTTTATCCTTCGGGCCGAAGATGCGCGCCAGGTTCAACCGGCCGGTGTCGTCGTCCCGCCGGAGCATACACTGGGGGTGGACCAGATACACTTCGTCGATAGTGAAGTCGCGGACGAAGAACGGCAGAGGGTTGTATTTTACGTGAATCTCGTCCACCGTGACGGCGCACCCGTCTTCTTCAATTGACGGACCGTTGCCTATGGCGAAACCGTAGATGTCTATCCCCGTGAAGAGGGGCCCTTCGACTCGCTCGACCCGGACCTCGGTTTGGGTGAAGTTGCCCAGGTACTTCTCGATGGCGAGCTCGACCAACTCGTGGAAGTAGCCCCGGCTGTAAAACGCCCAGAAGATTACGACGGCGGACACGACGCCCAGGAAGATAAAGAGGAACGTCCATTTCGAAAGATTTAGAACGACGTAGAGGGCGGTTTTTGTGCCGCGCCAGATCGCCCCGGTTGCTTTTTTGACCGTCTTGAACACAGGTGTCTCGTTGATTAAACGGCTTTTTAGCCCGTACGGTTTAACTCGCGTCGGCCGGAGTATATCATAACGGGCGCGGAAGCGGCAAAGAAGAAAACGTAGGCTTTTTTAGAAATGGGGCTTCACGCCCCTTTTTTATTTTTAAAAGGTTGATTTACCGCTCCGGCGTTGTTAAAATGCTTCGGATTCACACGCAATGTTAACCGCTGAACAGGAGGTAGATTATGGGGAAGGTAGTGGTTCTAATAGCAGCCGTATTGGTGGTCGTATCGGCCGCGGGTGCCGGCGGTTTATCCGCACGGGTAGTCGAGACGTACGACATAGGTTCTTTTTATTCCCGTTCCGACGTTGGCGTTATGACCAGTTGGCCATATCCTCACGGGGCCGAAGCATTCGGTGTAGGAATAGTCTTTAACGGCAGCGACTTCAACTTGTGGATATCCGACTTCAGGTCGCCCGGGTACGGTTTATACGAGGTTGGCCCGGACGGAACGCCGGGTACCGGTTACATCCAGACTTCCGACCTCGACGCGACCGACGACCTGGCGTACTTCGACAGCGAAGCCGGTTTTATCGTAGGCGATTACGCGTCGAACTATTTAGAGACTTATACCGAAGCCGGCGGTTTGACCGGGGGTATCGCAGGTCCTCCAGCCTGGACGGGAGAAATGATATTCGGCGTCGCTTTCAACAACGACGATTCGATCGTGTACGTATCGGACGGTGACGGGCAAATAGGTTACGCTACGATGACGGACCTTACGTCGGCGGTAACCTGGACGGACCTGGGCGTAGTACTCCCGGATACGGAGATACCCGGCATGGGTTATCACGAAGACGATTACCTTTTCGTTATGGCCCGGGAACCCGGCGAAGTGAAGGGTATTTACGTATACGATACTACCGCCGGCGTACCCGATACGTCCAGCCCGGCTTTTTACTACGATGTTACTACGTTACTGCCTGGTATCAACGGCTGCGAATGGGACGGCGATTACCTGTGGGTTTACGAACGGACGACCGATTACCTGTACCAACTCGCGCTCGACGGGATATCGCCTGACACCGGTATTCAGCCGATGTCTCTCGGCGGCATCAAAGCCAGCTTCAGGTAATCGTACGCAGAACGGTAATTAAAGGGGCCGAAAGGCCCCTTTTCTTCTGCGGTTGCCGGGGACCCGACACTTTTCACTTGCCCCCGTCGGGCGTCTTGCTATAATAGCGCCCCTTTTAACGAGTATAACCGCCGGTTCGCTGCGCGAGCGGCGCCGATATCAGTTCCGTTTTGTATTCAGGAGGCACCCTAAATGACTGTCAAACTCGACGGCAAATCTCTTGACATAGAAAGCGTAGTAAAAGTAGCGCGCGACGACGAACCTGTCGAGGTCGCCGACCCCGCGTGGGAGCGTATCAATAAGTGCCGGGCCATGCTCGACAGGAAAGTCGAGACGATGGAGATTATGTACGGCGTCAACACCGGCATCGGCGAGCTCTCCGAGGTCGCCCTCTCCGCCGACCAGTTGCAGGACTTCCAGCGCTACCTCGTGTACTCCCACTCGGCCGGTTGCGGCGAGCCCTGTGACGTGGACGATATCCGCGCGGCGATGTCCAGCCGCATTAACGTTCTCTGCATCGGGTTCTCGGGCGTACGCCCGTTGGTCGTAGAGACCCTCGTCGAGATGCTCAACCGGGGCGTTACGCCGGTCGTATTTCAGCACGGGTCCGTCGGCGCTTCCGGCGACCTCTCGCCTATGAGCCAGATCGCGCTGGTCCTCATCGGCGAGGGCGAAGCCTTTTTCAAGGGCGAGCGGATGGGCGGCAAGGAAGCGATGGACGCCGCCGGCGTCCCCACCATCGTCTTCGAAGCCCGCGACGGGCTCGCTACGATAAACGGCTCCAACGTCATCGCCGGGATGGGTTCGCTGCAGTTGCACGACGCGTACAGGTGGCTCAAGACCCAGGAAGTAATCGCGGCGATGACCTTCGGGGTGCTGAACCTTACGACCCTGTGCCTGGACGAACGGCTCCACAAGGCTCGGGGGTACCCGGGTGCCGTAAAGTGCGCGAGCAATCTACGGCGACTAACCGACGGCTCCGAGATGCTCGAGCCGGGTAAAATCGGCAAGAAGAAGGTCCAGAACGCGTACAGCCTTCGGTCCACGCCCCAGGTGGCCGGTTCGGCCAAGGACGCGTTCGACTGGGGCCGCAGTATGTTCGAGACCGAGCTGAACGGCGCCGGCGACAACCCGCTCTTCTTCCCCGACGACGACGAAGTGGTAACCGGCGCCAACTTCCAGGGGACGCCGCTCGCGTTCGCGTTGGAGCTGATGGGGACGGCCGTAACGACCGTCGGCGTGCTCTCCGAGCGGCGTCTGAACCGGATGATGAACCCGAACCTGAGCGAGGGCCTGCCGGCGTTCCTCATCCACGGCGCCGGGATGTTCAGCGGCCTGATGCTGACCCAGTACACGGCCGGGATGCTCTGCGCCGAGAACCGTGTGCTCTGCCATCCGGCGGCCACCGGTTCGATATCCGCCGCGGCGGACCAGGAGGACTTCGTCTCGATGGGTATGACCTCGGCGATAAAGAGCAAGCAGATAATCCGCAACGCGTGGTACATAATCGCCATAGAGCTTATCGCCGCGTGCCAGGCGATCGACCACCGGCGCCCGCTCAAGGGCAGCCCCGTCGCCGAGGCGATATACGAGCTGGTCCGGGAAGGCGTGGACTTTATGGAGGAGGACCGTCCGACCCAGTACGACATCAACTGGACCGCCGATCTGATCCGCTCGGGCAAGGTGCTCGAGGTCGCCGAGAAAGTTGTGGGGAAGTTGGAGTAAACGTATCAAACTAATAATGAACGGGAGCCGCCCGCCAGGGCGGCTTTTATACACGACTTTCCCTTTGCATAATATTACCCGTTTCCGTATAATCCCGGAACGGTACTACCTGAAATAAAAGGTAAACGCGGAAGAGAGAGGGATGAGGAACCGTGAAGACGCTAATTAAGACGGCCTCGTTATTCGCTTTAGTTATAGCCTTGGGCAACGCCTGCGGTAACCGGGACGATGGAAGCGGCTCTATCGCCGGCGGG
>CBDUXC010000262.1:0-3739 GCA_965371065.1 uncultured bacterium | reverse complement strand
AAACGACGTTTTTGTTCATTTTGGTCCTTCTCTCGGTAAAAGTATCGGGTACCGATTACCTATGGCAATTGACCGACTTCCTCGGGGACGAATTGTTCCCCGATTGGTCGCCCGATGGTTCGAAGATCGCGTATACCTATGAAGGAGACATTTGGACGATACCGCCGCAAGGCGGTACTCCAACGCAAATAACGACTGACCCGGCCGCCGACGGGGTCCCCGACTGGTCGCCTGACGGATCCGAAATAGCTTTTAGTTCGAATAGGAGCGGCAGTACTAACATTTGGGTCATACCGGCTACGGGAGGCCAAGCTACTCAACTGACGTTTGAGGGTAGTTGTTATTTCCCTTGTTGGTCGCCCGACGGTTCTACAATAGCGTTTTACGAATATTTCGTAGACGAGTTTTCGCAAGGTTATTGCATCGTTACTATCCCCGCCGGCGGAGGTGAACCGTTAAGACTTACGGACTCGGTAAAAGATGATAGATGCCCTACGTGGTCGCCCGACGGTTCGTCGATAGCTTTTTATTCGCCACGTTATGGGGGAGACGATATTTGGTCTGTACCCGCTTCAGGCGGAGATTTAACACTTATAACGGGTTTCGACTATTGCGAGAGGGAACCCGATTGGTCCTGGTCTGTTGACAGGATAGCTTACGTTTGGACCGATATACCCAACCCCGGAGATATATATACAGTTACGGGTAACGGAGATGATCCACGGCAAGTAACCTTCCACGAAGCTGACGATAGATATCCATCGTGGTCGCCTAACGGGGAGATGATAGTTTTTTCGTCGGACCGCGACGGCGATTTCGATATATGGATTATTAAAGAACAATACCAGGCGGTCGAACCTACGTCATTAGGCGCCATCAAAGCGATGTTCAGGTAACCGTCGGTAACGGGGAATGGGTTAGGGTGATTGATAATGCGTAAGGTAAGATTGAGGTTAACGCTGGCCGCATTCATATATCTCTCAATTGGAACGAACGCCCAGGCGACCGATTACATATGGCAACTGACCGACTTCCCTGGCGACGAATTATACCCCGATTGGTCGCCTGACGGTTCTACGATAGCTTATATATACGAGGACGATATATGGACGATACCGGCCCGGGGCGGTACTCCAACGCAATTAACTACGGCTCCTGGGTACGACAAGTATCCCGATTGGTCACCGGACGGCGCGTATATTGCTTTTGTCAGAATACAGTATGCGTTATCCCAAATACTTAAAATACCTTCCGGCGGCGGAGACGTTACGGTATTGACGGGAATCAATTCTTCTAGCCCTAGTTGGTCTCCCGACGGGTCGTGGGTAGCTTATAGTAAGGCGGTATTCGGTGGTGTTTATTACGTAAACAGTATATTCAAGACTACCTCCGACGGCGGACCGGGCGAGCAATTAACCGACTTAAGTGATTTCGATTTCTGCCCGACTTGGTCGCCTGATGGTTTAACGATAGCGTTTTATTCGTGGCGTGGCGGGACCGGCAACATATGGTCCGTTCCCGCGTCGGGGGGGGCGTTAACGCAAATAACAGATTTCCCCGGCGACGAACGTTACCCTGATTGGTCGTGGGCCACTGACCGTATAGCCTATGCTTGGTCCGAATCAGATGAAACTCCGAAAGACATCTTCGTAATCCCTAGCGGCGGCGGAGAGCCGGACCAAATAACTACGGACCCGGCCGACGATGCCTATCCTGGTTGGTCCCCTGACGGCGATATGATAGTTTTTTCCTCTGACCGCGACGGCGACTACGATCTTTGGGTAATAATGGAGCAATACGAGGTAATAAAACCTACGTCGTTGGGCGCCGTCAAAGCGATGTTCAGGTAAGTAAGGCCTTGGGAGTACGAGTATATGAAAATCTTCGTCAATAACCCCGGCGGTACTTCCACCAAAGTCGGGATATTCGAGGGCGAGAAGGAGCTCAAGACCGAGGTCATACGCCACAGGCAAAAAGAGCTCAAAGCCTGCGGTGGGACACTGGGCCAGCTCGACTTCCGTATGGAATTAATAGAGGAGCTTCTCGCCGAATGGGGCGTCGATTACGACGATATCGACGCGGCCGCCGGCCGCGGCGGCCCGTTCCTGCCCCTCGACGACGGGACGTACGAGGTGAACGACGCGCTCGTCGAGGACATATACGAGGGCAACTACCAGGCCGACCACCCGTCGCTTCTCGGCGCGTTAATAGCCAACGAGGTCGCGAAGAAGGCCGGCTGCAAGGCTTATATAGTCGACCCGGTTTCGGTGGACGAGTTCCACATCCTGGCCCGCTTTTCCGGGCTCCCGGACCTCGAGCGGAAGTCGCTCTTTCACGCGCTCAACATCTTCGCCGTGATGCGACTGGCGCGTCGGGACTTGCGCGTGGAGGTGGACGAGTTCAACGCCGTCGGCGTCCATCTGGGGTCCGGGATTACCGTCGCGGCCATCGAGAAGGGCCGGGTCGTGGACGTGAACAACGCCATCGATTACGGTCCGATGGCGCCTACGCGGGCGGCGGGTATGCCCACGGCCCAGTTGGTGGACCTGTGCTACTCGGGCAAGTACACCCACAAGGAGATGAAGACCCGTTGTTGTAAAGAGGGCGGTCTTTACGCGTACCTGGGGACGAACTCGCTCATCGAGGTGGAGAAGCGAATCGCGGACGGCGACGAGTGGGCCAGGCTGGTCTTCGACGCGATGGTCTATCAGATCGCGAAGGAAATCGGCGCGATGGCGACGGTCCTGAAAGGCGTGCTTTATTGCATCTACCTTACGGGCGCGATGGCCAACTCGGAGATGCTCTGCGACGACGTACGGGAGCGCGTGGGTTGGCTGGGCGACGTCCGCGTTTACCCCGGCGACGACGAGATGTGGGCGCTGGCGGCGGGCGTGACTGCCGTACTCGACGGCGACGAGGAAGTGATGACTTATCGGCGCGGCGGAATGAAGCGAGACGACCCGCTCTATAAGTTCCGAAAAGAGCACGGGTTTATATGAAAGTCCGGGCCGATTTAAATCGTATAATGTTCTCAGCCGGGTCTTTAACCCGGCGTTTATTTATCGTATAGTAACATGCACTATGGCCGACGCGGGACAACCGGGGAAAGTACTACCGTTCGTGGGCTTGTTAATCGCCGACGGCGTCGGTGCCGACGAAGTAATCGCGCGCGTATCTACCGACGTTTTCGATCTGGAGAACGTCAACGGCCCGCATCCTTTCGACTACACTGATTACTACGAACCCGAGATGGGGGAGGGGTTGAAGCGGTACTGGGCTTTGGGTAAGACGCTCGTCGAAGCCGACAAGTTGGTAATGTTGAAGCTTGCGACCAACGAACGGGAACGGGAGTTCGCCGTGGACGGCCGCCGGCGCGTGAACGTCGACCCCGGGTATATAAAAGAGTTCGCGGTCGTCGCCGCCACGTGTAAAGCTCTTCCGACCGCCGTCTACCTGGGAGAGGGCGTATACGGGTTTTTACTGTTTATATATAGGTCCGGGAGTTTCGTCCCGCTCGATTGGACTTATCCCGAGTACGCCGACCATGTCGCGTTCTTCAACGCCGGGCGCCGCCGCCTGTATGAATTGAGGAAGTAACCGGATATCGAACCATAAAGGTAGTTCCGTTTGCCCGAAATAAAACTAACTGTATTCTCGGACGAGGAAACCCTGGACATCGGCCGGGCGCTCGGTAAGAAGTTCCCGGTCGGGACTATTTTCCTGCTTACCGGCGAGTTGG
>CBDUXC010000261.1:0-3749 GCA_965371065.1 uncultured bacterium | reverse complement strand
GGCAACGTTGTACTTCGCTGTATACAATTCCGGGTCCAGCGCGGCGGCTTCGAAGTACTTAACGAGAGCGAGCTCATAGTCACCCGTTTCCAAAAGCTCGTTTCCCTCGCGAACAAACTCCCGGGCCCGGTTCTCGTCCGACGTCAACCCGCCGGCGGCCAGATACGCCTCGACGCTCGCCAGGTTCCGCTCTAGCGCGTCCCGGGTCGTCCCCGCGGCGTACGCCAACCCCGCCTCGTAAGCGTCCCGGGCATCCACGTACCTTTCGAGCTTCACGTAGCAGTTTCCCAACCTGTTCCAGGCAGCCGCGTCGTCGTCTTCCGCGTCAACGTATTCTCTAAGATACGAGGCCGCTTCCCCGTACTCGTCCAGCTCGTACAGAGCGAACCCGAGACCGCGGGCGGCCGGCGGCGGCCCCTCGCCGCTCTCGTAAGCGACGCCATAGAACTCCGAGGCCCGAGCGTAGTCGCCTGCGTCGTAACACAGGTCGGCCGTCAACAACGCGTCCGAACCGGCCGGAACCAGGGCTATGGCGCCTTCCAGGTCCCCCGTTTCGAGCAATACCCTAGTCAAAGCCGATGTAATACCGTAGTCGTTCGGATACTTCGTATTCGCTTTTTCCAGGTATTGGACGGCGTCGCCGTCCCGGTCGAGCGACCGGGCGCAACGGGCCGCGCCGATGAAAACGTCGGCGCTTCCGCCGACCGCTATCACCTCGTCGTACGCGTCCAACGCCGAGCCGTAGTTCCCCAGCTTCTCCCGGGCAGAACCGAGTATCTTCCACGCGTCGGCGCCCCGGTCGGTGCCGAGCCGAAGCGCCTTCGAAAGGGATTCCTCGACTCCCGCGTAATCGCCGGCCTCGTAATATGCGAAACCCAGGTTGAGCCACCCGTCGGCGTAACCCGGGTCGATCGCCACCGCCTCGGCGTAGAGTTCTATCGCCCGGCCGTAGTCGCCGGCTTCGCGAGCGGCGGTCGCTTCGTCGTACAGCTCCTGTACTCTGGAAGCGTACGCCGGCGCCGATAGTAATATTAAAGCGAATACTAATAACAGGAAGGCTAATACCTTGGAATACATAGGGTTATGAATAACCTAATGAGCTGAATATCCTCGTATGACCGGCAAACAACGTTTCCGTAATAAGGTGAAGAATCTACCTGAACATCGCCTTTACCTCGCCAAAAGACGCCGGCGTTATGGACGTATGCTCCGGTTTTATCGCCCAGATGTCCCAGTTACCGCTACGGTCGGAACAAAAAGCTAAAGCAGTACCGTCAGGAGACCAACAAGGGTTATCATCCCACGCGGGATCGGTAGTGATTTGAGTCGCTGTTCCCCCTTCAGCTGGAATAGTCCAAACATCCCATTTATAATTCCGGCTCGATCCAAAAGCGATCTTATCACCGTCTGGCGACCAAGAAGGATACCAATCCGCGTGAGAACCCGTAGTTATTTGGATAGCGGTCCCTCCGGCGGCGGGTATGGTCCAAATATCGGGATTCCCGCTCCGGTCTGAGTCGAAGGCGATAGTCGTATTGTCAGGCGACCAAGAAGGACACCAATCTTCACCGGGATCCGTCGTTACCTGAGTAGGAAACCCTCCGCTAACCGGTATGGTCCAAATATCCGGATTGCCGCTACGGTATGATACAAACGCGATCATAACGCCATCCGGCGACCAACAAGGGCACGCGTCAATGGCAGGATCAACCGTTATCTGCGTCGCGGTTCCGCCATCAACCGGTATGGTCCATATATCGTAATCGCCACCGCGATTAGAGGAAAAAGCGATTAAAGTACCGTCAGGAGACCATGACGCATAAGAATCACTGGCGGGATCCGTCGTTATCTGGGTAGGAGTCCCGCCACTGGCCGGTATTGTCCAGATGTCGTTATTCCCACTCGTATTAGAGTCAAACGCTATCGTCTCTCCATCTGGCGACCACGACGATTCGATTTCGTCCGCCGGGTCCGTCGTGACCTGCCAGAGCCAGTCGGTGGCGTACGATATATTTGCGAATATAGCTACCGCTATAACTACCAATGAATATAACGCTACGCGTTTCATATCGTTTACCTCACTCTTAAAAAAATCAAACACGCCTATCTGAACGTCGCCTTCAACTCGCCGAACGACGCCGGTTCGACAGTTGCATGGTCCGGCACGATCACCCAGATGTCTTCATTGGCGCTCCGGTCCGAGTTAAACGCGATTTTCGTACTGCCCGGTGACCAACGCGGGAACCAATCGCTGGCGGAATCCGACGTTATCTGGACAGCCGTCCCGCCGCCGGGCGGTATAGTCCAGATGTCCTCGCTGCCGCTGCGGTCCGAGGCGAAAGCGATTGTAGCATCGTCCGGCGCCCACGAAGGACGCGTATCGACGGCCGGGTCCGTCGTTACCTGGGTAGGAGTCCCGCCGCCCGCCGGTACAGTCCATATGTCATAATTACCGTTGCGGTCGGATTCGAAGGCGATCGCCGTACCGTCCGGCGACCAAGATGGGTGAACATCCCCCGCCGGGTCCGTCGTTACCTGGGTAGGGGTCCCGCCGCCCGCCGGTATGGTCCAGATGTCATAATTACCGGCCCGCTCCGAGTCAAAAGCTATCTCCGTACCATCCTGCGACCAGCAAGGGTTGTAATCGTCATCGGAGTCCGTCGTCACTTGAGTTGGCGTCCCGCCGCCGGCAGGTATAGTCCAGATATCGTTATTGCCGCTGCGGTCGGAGTGAAAGGCTATCATGGTGCCGTCCGGCGACCAGTAAGGACACGCATCCGTGGCGTCGTTAGTAGTTACTCGGGTAGCGGTTCCGCCTCCCGCCGGTATAGTCCAGATGTCGAAATTCCCGCTCCTGTCGGACGAGAAGGCGATCGTGTTGCCGTCCGGCGACCAGCACGGTTGACCGTCGGCGTGGGTACCCGTCGTGACCTGCCATAGCCAGTCGGTGGCCGGCGCCGTCGTTACGAAAACACCGGTTGCCACTATAATGGCAAATAAATATGTCGTTACCCGTTTCATATCGTTTACCTCTCCCTTAAAAAAAGAATTAAACGCGCCTATCTAAACATCGCCTTTACCTCGCCAAAGGACGCCGGCGTTATGGACGTATGTTCGGGGACGATTACCCAGATATCTAAATTACCGCTCCGGTTGGAAACGAACGCAATAGCATTACCATCCGGCGACCAGGAAGGGGAAGTATCAAGAGCAGTATCGGTCGTTATTTGAGTAGCGGCCCCGCCCGTAGGAGGTATAGTCCAGATATTGAAATCCCCGCTACGGTAGGAGGTAAAGGCTATTTTCGTACCGTCGGGTGACCACGAGGGTTGCCAATCGTAGGCCGGGTCCGTCGTTATCTGCGTACAAACCCCGCCGCCGGCCGGGATAGTCCAAATGTCCCAATTGCCGCTCCGGCCCGAGTAGAACGCGATCGTCGTGCCGTCCGGCGACCACGAAGGGTCGTTATCGGAGGCGTCGTCGGTCGTTATTTGGGTAGGGGTACCCCCACCGGCCGGGATCGTCCAGATGTCGCCGTTACCGCTACGGTTCGAATAGAAGGCAAGCGTAGTGCCGTCGGGCGACCACGCAGGGCTCGCATCACCCGCCGTGGCCGTGGTTATTTGCGTCGCCGTCCCACCGCCGGCAGGAATCGTCCAGATGTCGAAGTTGCCGCTACGTTCCGAGTCGAAGGCAAGCGTAGTACCGTCGGGCGACCAAGAGGGGGAGTAATCTTTGGCCGGGTCCGT
>CBDUXC010000260.1:0-3768 GCA_965371065.1 uncultured bacterium | reverse complement strand
CAACGTCGCCGCCGCGGCCGGCCAACGCGTCCTAAACTTCCGAACGGTTGAGGAGATACTCGCGCGGTCCGAGCGCATAGCCGTGGCGGATTGCTTTTGCCGCAGGAAGATGCAACGTTGCGAACACACCCTCGAGGGCTGCATGTTTCTGGGGCCGTGGTACGACGACGCGGTCGAAGAGGGCTACGCCCGGGCCGCCACGCGCCAAGAAGCGCTGGCAATCCTAAAAAAGACGCACGACGACGGCCTGGTCCTGGTAGCGGCGGAAGCGGACGAGGGCCCTTTTAAAATTTGCGCTTGCTGTTCGTGTTGTTGTTTCCAATTCGCCGCGATGCGAAAATTCGGGATGCAGAACGCGTTGTTGACCTCGGCCTACGTCGCGGCCCACGACGGCGACCTCTGCGCGGCTTGCGGGGCGTGCGTCGAGCGCTGCCACTTCGGCGCGGTGGGCCGCGGCGGCGAGAGCATTGTATTCGATCCGAGAGCGTGTTTCGGCTGTGGCCTGTGCGTAGGAACCTGCCCCACCGGCGCGCGGACGCTGGTTGAAAAATAACGTCGACATTAGGCGATTTTAACGAAACGCCCCGCTTACGCGGGGCGTTTCTCAATTTAGCCGTCCTCGTGCCGGCGAACGATATCAGAAGTTATGAGTCAAAGTTATGCGATGAGAGCCCGGGTGGACCAGGTCGCCTAAGCTCAAGAACGCAGAGGGATTTTTGACCGCAACGTAGCCCTCGGCGAAATCGTAGTTTAAGGTCCAATTCTCGCTCGGGCGGTAACAGGCGCCGGCGAACATCGTATTCCTCGGGACCACGAGTACGTTCTGTCGCCACCCGGTTTTGAACGACACGTCGTCGGTGAACCACCGCTCGAGCCCCACCTGCGTACTGGTCGCGAGGTCGTCGAAGCTGTACTCGTTGAATATATACCCCATATGGTCGAGTTCGTCGTAACCCAGGTGTACAAGGTTGACGTTGTAGTCGAAGGCGACGGTCGTCTTTTCATCCGGGTAAAGGGCAAAGCCCGGTCTGAAAGCGAGGTCGTATTCCAAGCCTTCGCCCACTCGGTAGTCGACGTCGTGTTCGTCTATCGCCACTACCGGTGCGATTTTAAAGTCGAATTTGAAGCCGACACCCACCTTCGACCACGGCATCGTCCGGTAATCGGCTTGGCCCAAGAACCGCGTCGCCGAAGCTTTGAAGCCGTCGTGCCTCGGATACCAGTACCAGTACCACGTCTCGGAGTACAATAGGTCCAACGAGTTCCTAAGTACCTGGAGGCCGCCGGCGAAGCCCAAGTGCGTGTCCCCCGAACGATAGAACGCGCCGCCGATAAACTCGACGTTGGTCAACGTTAACTCGGCGAAGCTCCATTCCCAACGTCCGTATTCGTACCACTTCTCATCGGAGGTAGCGTCGGTATAGGAAACCCTTCCGGAAGCACCCAAAGCCCACGAGCCGAGGTCAAACGCTACCACGGCCTCGGCCTGCTCACTCGGCACGCTGAACGTGTACGCGTCGCCTTCCCAATAACCGACTTCCGGGACCGAAACGCCGGACAGCCCCACCGAAAACGTCGTCCAATCGACGCCTCCGCCGAAGGCGGCGACGGTAGAACCGGAGCGGAAAACGCCCAAACCGGACGCCGCCGCGGCGACGTTAAACGTGAGTTCGGCGGCTGCTTCGCCGGGCTCCGGTGGCGTACCAGGTTCGCCCTTGCCGCCTCCTTCGCTGTATTTAATCGAACCGAACGACCAGTCACCGCCTACGTCGAGAAGTACCGCGGAACGGGCGTAATAAACCAACTTCGCGGGGTTTGCGGCGTAGCTCACTAGCGCGTTGTCTTCGGCGTTGAATTCCACGCTGGTCCCGCTATCGAAAGCCGGCAACGCAAGCGCGGTTCCGGTCGACAGTACCAGGGCGCAAGCGACGTGCCAGGCCAAGCCGCCCGGCGAAACGCGTATAGCGCGTAGCTTACACATAATCGCCTCCTAGTTGACGTCTTTACGACCCGTTTGCGACTAGAAGCTGTAGGTCACCGTGATGCGGTGGCCGCCCGGGCGAATGATGTCTTTCAAAACTATGAACGCGGTGAGCCTGTCGATCGCGATTACGCCCTCGCTGTAGTCGTAGTTGAATGACCAGTTCTCGTTGGGCCTGTAGTAAGCGCCGGCGAACATAGTGTTGCGCGGGTACGCTAATATGTTTTGACGCCAACCGGCCTTTGCGGAAACGTCCTCCGTAAACCAACGCTCCATACCTACTTGGGTATTGGTCCACGTTTCGGTTAACTTATGTTCTCCGAGTACTTTGCCGGTATCGTCGAGCGTATCCACGCCGATACTGACGAAGTTGACGTTGTAGTCGAACGCGAGCGTGGTTTGCTCGTCGGGATAGAAGGCGAAACCCGGCAATACCCTGACGTCGTATTCCGACCCTTCGGCTATGTCGTAGTCCAAGCCGTCGTCGGTGGCTGTTACGTTCGGCGTTATCTTCCCGTTGAAGTTCACGCCCAGAGCGAATTTCGACGACGGCATAAAGCGGTAGCCTGCACGCATTAGGATCCTCATAGCCGTGGCTTCGCCGCCTACCATCGGTTCGTCCGGCTCGTCGATCTCGACCCTGTTCTTCAGCATTTGGGCGCCGCCCGCGGCGTGAAACCGCGTGCCGTTGGTTCGATAAAAAATACCGCCCAGGAATTCGATGTCGGTCAACGCAAGCTCGGCCGACCAGATGTCGTCAACCTCGTCTTCCAAGACGTGAGCGGTGCGGGCGAACTTCCCGGCGAAGCCGAAAGCCCAAGGTTTACTATCGAAGGCGACGATACCCGTTACGTGCTGAGCCGGGATGCTGAACGACAAGACCTCGCCCTCGTAATAATTTAACTCCGGGAACGTCGTGCCGACAGAACCGATGGAAATTTTATCCCAGTTATACCCGCCGCCTACGCCGAATACGATAGAACCCATTCTGAACGCCGCGAGGCCGGAGCCTCCCACCGAAGTATTGACCTTCAGCTCGGACGCGGATTCGCCCGGCTCGCCGGGTTGACCCGGTTCAACTTTACCGTTGTTCTCAGTGTACTTCAGCGAGGCTATCGACCAGTCGCCGCCGACGTCGGTAAGTATCGTCGAACGCTCGTAATACACAAGCCTCGCCGGGTTGGCGACGTAGGCGAAGGTCGCGTTATCCTCGGCGTTAAACTCTACGTTCGTGCCGCCGTCGAACGATGACGCGGCAAAAGCAAAACCGGCGCTCAGCGGTAAAACTAAAACCGCGAACGCCGGCCACCGTAGGATAGTACCCGTTTTCTTTCTGGGCCTTAGCATGTGAACCTCCCGTGCTGAAAAGCGGTGAAAGATACCCTTGTCTTCCATCATTCTACATCAGACGCGGGAAATTTCAATAAAAAAACGCCCCGCCAAGAAGGTGGGGCGAACGGCCCGAATTAACCGCGGCCAAGCCCTAAAATTTCTTAGATTAATCGCCGCCGAGACTCATCCGGTAGATCTGCTTTTCGCACGTTATAAGAACCAAAATGCGGCGCCGACCCGGATCGTCAGAAAGGCGCGCTTGTCCGAGGAATCGACGAAGTGCTGGTCGATGTCCGCCACGACGGCCCAGTCGTTACCGACCGGGAAGTCACCGCCTACGGCTATATTAGCACCTATAGAGACGTCGCCGTTCCTGTCCCAATAAACGCCCGGCCCCAAGCCTATGTATCCCGAGATCTCCTTCGTCGGGACGCCGAAGTACCAACGCGCGTCGG
>CBDUXC010000259.1:0-3773 GCA_965371065.1 uncultured bacterium | reverse complement strand
GGTTTACCGTTACGGTGACGGCTACGGCCGACGCAGATATGCGGGCCGGCGACGTCGAACTCCGCAACTGGCTGGCCGATTTTTACGAGGAGAACGGATACTTCCACGCGCTCCTCGTCGGCGACCTGCCGGTACCGTTCTACGAAATGGAATACGAAGATTGGGGCTACGAGTACTTCCCGATAGACCTGTTCTATATGGACCTCGACGGCGAGTGGGTGGACGAGGACGAAAACGGCGTCTGGGACGAACATAACCACGGCGACGGTGACATCTATGCGGATATCCCGATCGGCCGCTGGACCGCGGGTCCCCTTAATCACGACCTTAACACCGAGGCCGAGCTAGTCGGGAACTACATCTCGAAGAACGTCTCGTACAGGACCGGGGGTAGTCCTTGTCAGGAAAGGGCCCTCAGTTACATAGACGACGATTGGACGTATTGGGGCTATAGCTGGACTGAGGCGATGACCTGGGCGTACGATGACGTAACGGGAATATATGACCCGGAAGAAACGTACGCGGACGATTACGAGGACCGGCTGGACGACGACTACGAGTTCATCCAGGTTTGCGCTCACAGCAACTGGCACCTGCATCAGTTCCAGTTGGGCGGGACGTACGATAATACGTGGTATTACGAAGTCTACGACATAAAACCAAAAGCCCTTTTCTACAACCTGTTCGCATGCTCGGGCGCCCGGTACACCGAGTACAACTACATGGCCGGTTGGTACGCGTTTATGGATGACGACTGCGGCCTTGTCGCGATAGGGTCCACGAAGACCGGTTCGATGCTTAACTTCGAAGACTTCTACAGCCCGCTCGGCGCCAACTACAGCATCGGCGAGGCCTTCCGATACTGGATGGAACTCTGGGCCGACGGCGTCGACGATTCGAGGCCCTGGCATTACGGAATGACCCTCGTCGGCGACCCGACGTTGTATATAAGTAGATTCGTCGATATCGAGATAATAACCTTCGACGCGGTCCAGAAAGGCGACGCGGTGGCCCTTCGGTGGGAATATGCGGCCGACGAGGACTTTATCGGGTTCAACCTTTACCGGGCGGAGAAGGTCGATATAAACGGGAAGTGTTTAACGGCGGCGCCGGTCAGACTGAACGACGAACTTATCGTGGGAAGAAGTCCGATGGTCTTCGCGGACGACACGGTAGCGCCGGGAGCGACGTACGAGTACACGCTCGAAGCGGTGCGGAACGGTCCGGCGGTCGGCGATGCTACGGTCGAAATAACCGTCGGCCCTTCGGAGAAGGGGACCTTCTACCTGGCGGCGCCGTATCCCAACCCGGCCCGGGCGGACGTCCGACTCGCGTACTCGACGCCCGAAAACGTAGCGGCCGAGCTCGTCGTTTACGACCTTAAAGGTCGAAGCGTCAGGATACTGGAAACGGAGTCGGACGCCGGACGCGCGGTTTGGGACTTGCGTGACGCGGCGGGGCGGCGAGTGGCGCCGGGTATATATGTCGCACGCCTTTCGGCCGGCGGCGAGAGCGCCGTGAGAAAGGTTGTAGTATTAAAGTAATACTTCCGTACGATTGCATTAATCAACAGATAATGCGAGGTTTATATGCTTTGGCTTAAGGTATAAATCGCGCGGGGAGAAGGATGCCGAAGAAACGGCGAAAAAAGACCGTGAAAAAAACGCCGGCGAGAAGACGTAAAGTCGGTAAAACCGATTCGGAAAAAGAACCGTCTACAACAAGTAAAAAAGTCAAAATCGAGGACGCCGAACCGACCGCCGACGCGCCCGGCAACGGGGCCGAATCCAAAAAGAACTCGGGTAAAAACGAGGTAAAATCGGTAATCGGCCGCCTGCGCGGCGAAACCGAGAAAAACATAAACCTGATAAGGGTTTATCTGCAGGAAATTTCGCGTATAGATATTTTGACCCGGGAAGAGGAAGTAAAACTCGCGAAAAGGGTGCACGAGGGCGAGGAAGAAGCCAGGAATATGATGATCGCCGCCAACCTCCGGCTCGTCGTGAGCGTCGCGAAGCGATTTATGGGCAGGGGGATGGCTTTTCTGGACCTCATCGAGGAGGGGAACCTCGGGTTGATACGGGCCGTCGAGAAGTTCGATTACAAGCGGGGGTTCCGGTTCAGTACGTACGCGACCTGGTGGATACGCCAGACGATAAACAGGGCGATAATGAACCAGGGCCGTACCGTCCGGGTGCCCGTCCATATGATGGACATGGTCCGGCGCTATTACAATACAGTTCGGAACCTGAGCCACGACCTGGGACGGGAGCCCAACGAAGTGGAAGTCGCCGAAGCGATGGACGTGGAAGTGGAACACGTCCGGCTGATAATCGGGGCGGTACGGCGCCCGATCGAGTTGGACGCGAAGATAAGCGAGGATTCGGACACCAGCTACGCCGACTTCATCGAAAGCGACTCGGGGCCGTCGCCGTCGGTGTCGACGTACCTGTTATTGAGGTCCGAGAAGTTGCGGCACCTTTTGAACACTTTACCGACCAGGGAAAAAGCCATAATCGAAATGAGGTTCGGGCTGGGGCGCAAGGAGCCGATGACGTTGAAGGAGACCGGCGAGAAGCTGGGCGTAACCCGGGAGCGGATACGCCAGATAGAGCAGGAAGCGCTGAAGCGTTTGAAAGCCAGGGCCGAGAGCGAAGATGACTTTTACGACCTGCTTTACGAAAACATCGATGATGAGTAGGAAAGGAGCGCTGTTGGTGGAGGAAAGATTGAAATCGTTAATCCGGGATATACCGGATTTCCCCAAAGAGGGGATTATCTTCAAGGATATTACTACGCTGTTGAAGGACGAGGGCGGGTTCCGTGACGCCGTTGAAGCGCTGCACGACGTATACCGCGACGTCGAAATAGACGTGGTCGCGTCGGTGGAAGCCCGCGGTTTCATCGTCGGCGCGCCCCTGGCGTATCTGTTGGGCGCCGGGTTCGTCCCGATACGGAAGCCGGGGAAGCTACCCGCCGAAGTGCACGAGGAGGAGTACGAGCTGGAGTACGGGACCGACCGGCTGCAGGTTCACCGGGACGCTTTCGACGGCGCGAAGCGGGTGCTGGTCGCCGACGACCTGCTCGCGACCGGCGGGACCGCCGCCGCGACGGCGAAGCTGGTGGAGAAGTGCGGCGCCGAAGTGATTAGTTTCGGTTTTATTATAGAGCTGGAGTTCTTGAAAGGCCGGGAGAAAATCGCCGACTATGATATAGTGTCGTTGATAAAGTACTAATCTTAACACCTAAAAAAAGAAGCGGCGGGTTTTACCCCGCCGCGGTTTCTTTCCGGCCGAATTGAATTTCGGCCGCTGTTTTCGCCGTACCGTATTCGGTCTTCCTACTCCTTCTTCGCCGATTCCCAAACGGCGACTACGCCGTCGGCCGTGTCCCGGAAGACCGCGAACCAGCCGTAGTCGGCGACGGGGGTCTTGGGCGTTATTATCGTCCCGCCGGCCGCTTCGATTTCGCCGGTCTTCGCCTCAATGCTCTCGACCAGGATGTAAACCAGGCAGCACCCCTCTTCGCACGTACACGGTTCCTTCACGGGATTGAAGCCGCCGTCCGGGCCCTCGGGCGCCTCCCATGCGGCGTAGTTCATTTCCTCTAGGATTGTAACTTTCCAGTCGAAGAGCTTTTCGTAAAAATCCTTCGACTTCGCGAAGTCGGTCGAGGGGATTTCAACGTGGCATATATCGTGCATTTTTTAGTCCTTTCGATAAAGGGTTAGAAAGATTCGCGAGGTTATGGTCGCTTATACTACTCAATGCGTG
>CBDUXC010000258.1:0-3773 GCA_965371065.1 uncultured bacterium | reverse complement strand
CGCCCTGCGGCTTTTCCTCAGCCGCGACCGATACCTGTGGGCCCCTGAAAGGGATGCCGGATACCTGTACGTCAATAAGCGCGCTTACCTGCAAGACCCGCAATCGTATACAGATATGTACGAATATAAACGCCGGGCGGCAAAAGTAGTCATAACCGGCGAAGAATAAACGACAAGGAGTACTTGGTTCAACCTTCGCAGAAGGGAGCACGGTGAAAAACGAAACGTACGACAACGACGCCAGGCGTCGTCATTTTATTGAGAAGCGGGACCAATTGACCGCGCTGGCGGACCGGCCGGTGGTTTTCTTCTGGGGGAAGTGGCCGGGTTATAATATTGTGGCACTGACCCTGGCGGGCGAATTTAGCAGGCCCACGTTCGTCGTGGTCCATCCCGACGGGCGGACCATCGCCTTCGCCCAGATGATCGAAGCGAGCGCCTTCGACGGTCTCGACGGCCTGGTGGAAACCCGGGCGTACGAGGGTAAGAACGACTTAAAATCGGCGGTACTAAACGAGCTACCGCCGGAGACGCCGATACTGGCCGAAATCTCGGACGACTACTGGGGATTCGACACGCTGCCGCCGGCGTACCTCCGTTGGCTGGCAGAGAACTACGAAGTCGCCGGCGGCGGCGAGGTCTTCCTTCAATGGCGGGCGTGCAAAACGCCGGCCGAACTTGCGCTGATGAAGCAAGCCGCGCTGGTTGCGCTCGGCGTGCTTGACGGGATAACCGATATGGTAGAACCGGGCGTCCCCGAACTCGACATACTCGAGCACCTGCAGCACGCCGCTATCGACAAGGGTGACGACGTTGCTTTCCATCCCATCGTCGCGGCCGGCCCGCGATCGACCAACCCGCACCCGGAAAGGCGGACCGATAACCGCCTGAAGGCCGGCGACCGCTTAGTCGTGGACTACGGCATCAGTATAAACGGTTATAATTCGGACATAACCCGAACGTTTATCGTAGGAGGCGAACCCGAAGACGACCCGTACTACGAGGTCAGCCGGGCCGTAATTGACTTCGTACGGTCCGCGGACCTTTCCGAATACACGCTCCGGGGTTTCGGCGAAGCGATAACCGGGGTCATCGCCAGTTATGGTCACGAGGGGTTATTAAAGCACGGCCACGGCCACGGCCTGGGCGTCGAGACCCATGACCCGCACCCGTATATTACGGATAAGGAGTTCCCCCACTGCGACGACCCGTTCGCCGAGGGGATGGTCTTCACGATGGAACCGGGGTTCTACGACGAGAAAGGCGGATTCCGCATAGAGGACGATTACATCGTGCGCGGCAACCGGGCGGTGCCGGTCCAGGAGTTGGAGTTATAAACGCCTTAAAAACCCACGGCGGGCGAAAAACCCGGCGCTCCTACCGCCGCAACGTATTATAAATAAGAAACTTCGACGTCTCTAACAACGTCGAAATCCGTGTCCATCGTTACTATTCCCAGCTTATAATGCTTAGCTAAAACGTATTGGTAAGCGTCGTCGAAGTCCAAATCCATTTCCGTCGCGGCGCGCGCTACATCTCGATATAGACGTATTGGTAAAGATAGATACCCGACGGTAGGCAATAAATCGTCAATAAATACCCCGAAAGCATCCACCTTCCCGTATCTAAACAAAATGACGCCTACCGAATGTAACGAAAAATCACTTATGTAGATATCACGAATATTCTTGTCCAGGAACCCTTTACATTCCTCTCGTTTATCTTGGATTAAGATTATCTCTAAGAAAACATTCGTATCTACTAAGTACAACTACCTCAACTCCATAGCTTTATGTTGAAGTTCGACCGAGGTAAACTCACCTTTAAACTCCGACAATACACCCTCCCATTCAAAGTCGAAATGGTCCTTATCGTCCTCACGTTTACCGTGCTTAGTAATTAAATACTCCACGTAATCCAAGACCTCTCTCCTTAGATCGTCGGGGAGTTCCTTCAGGATAACTTTTATCTCTTTCTCGTACATTCCAGAACACCCTTTCCCGACCGATAACGTAAAGGTTTTCTCCTACGCCGCTATTGTACTTCCAAATCGGCCGTATTATAACATATAACAGGTACCCCGCCAATAACGAACAGGTGAATAAAACCTATATAGTCGCGGTCGCTAAATACGTATTATACGGCCACCGTTGTTTTAACAATTATCTGAAGCCGTCGCAACCAAAGGCGCGATCACGCGTTATAAACCGTAAACTGTTACCATCCATATTACTCCCCAACTCCCCGTTTCGCGTACACCTTAACCGAATGAGCCGGGCCGTCGGCGATGAAGATACCGCCGTGGGAGTCAATCGCCAGGGCGCCCGGCGACGGCAGGTCCACGTCCACACGTTCCGACAACTTACCATCGCTATCGTATATTAAAACGTAACTTTCGAGTCCCCGCTCCGCGTCCGCCGCGCGCGTATGGGCCAGTACGAAAAGCTCGCCGTCCGGTCCCCACGCGGCTTCTACTGGCATCGGCGCCGGGTCGCCCGCCGGGACGATTTCGCGTAACATTTTACCGGCTTCGTCGGTTACTACAACGCGCCCGCCGGCGCTGTCCACTACCGCCAGTCGCCCGTCGGCGTACGCTACGTCCTCCGACCCGATCAGCCCCAGTCGTTCACCCCAGCGCCCTTTGACTTCGCCGTCAGCACCGAATACGAGCAAGTCCGACGGGTCCGCGTCAACTACGTAGACTGTACCGTCATCATCGGCGGCAACGCCAACGGGCTTCCCCAACGCGTCCTCGCCGAAAGCTTTTATGAACGTGCCGTCCGGCGAGAACACCGAAACTCGTTTCGTGCCGAACTCGGCGACGTACAGGTTGCCGTCCGGACCGAACGCTACGTCGACGGGCACAAAAAGCTCACCCGGCTCTTTGCCCATACCGCCGACGGTCGCGAAGTGGACGCCCGAGTCGTCGAAAAGGTGGACCGCACTTATCTCCGATATGTCGGCCACGGCGACCGTATTTTCCTCGTTTATCGCGACGCCCGCCGGCTGCCAATAATCGCCGGGATACGACAGCTCGGCTACTTCTACGTAGCGTTCCCGGTGTTCGCCGCCGCAGCCTATCAGAAAAATCAAAACGAACGAGCTGAAAAAGATACCTCTGACGTTCCATACGAAATACAACGTACTCCTCCCGAAAGCGAAATGAAACGAGTTAACCAATTCCCGCCAGGCGAAGGAACAGATTCTCCAAAACCAACTTGGGTATGCAGTTGCGGTCGAGCGCGTCGGACGCGGCGTCGATTTCACCGAGACCGTCGGGGGGAGGCAACGGTAGGGAACGCGCCGTTTCGGCTGCGTTCGCGAAACGTTCACGGTCCACCGCCGTCTCGGGCGCGCCGGAAGCCGCGACCAGTAAATCACGGTAAACGTCGGTAAGCGCCCGTAAAAATCCCCTGGCTTCGTCCCGACCGGCGGCGAACGCGTCGGCGGCCGCCAGGCAATAAGCCGCGTTCACGCCGTCGGTAAGTTTTCCGGCAAATTCAACGGCCGCCGCCGTCAAATCACGATATGCCGGGTCAAGCGCTCCGAGCGCCTTAATAAAGGTACCGGAAGACCTCCCGGCGGCCCCGGTCGCTTCGTCCTCCCCGATACCGTACCGTTCAATTAAAACCTTTGCAACCTCGTCGGTCGTCAACTCGGGGAACCTTACGTACGCACATCTACTGATTACTGTATCGAGTATGTTCCTCGTGTCGTGGGCCAGTAGGAAGAATACCGCCCGTGGCGGCGGTTCCTCCAGCGTTTTCAATAAC
>CBDUXC010000257.1:0-3794 GCA_965371065.1 uncultured bacterium | reverse complement strand
TTAACCTCTTCCCGAAGGACCGCCGGGTCCGGATAACGCTCGTCCCACAATACTTCGTCGACCGTCATAAGTAGAAAACCCCCGTCGATATAAACGGGGGTATTATACACCACGAGAACGCGCCGTCAACGTCGGTTTTAAAACCCAAATCCGTAAATCGAAGCGGCGGCGTTTATCCCCGCCGTACTCGAAGACTCGGCGGACATTAAGTCCGCCGTTTCACTTTATTGGTGAAAGGTTCGTTTTCGTAACACCCTTATTTAACGACAACTATGGGGTACTTCCGTATATAACGGTAGAATTTGGGTTAAAAGAACCTCCCCGGTCAGCAGGCCCGCTCCCTGGTCCCTTCTATTATGGCCCGGAGCATCTGGATGCGGCCGACGTGGAGTGCCGTGTGAGCGACGGTGATGAAGAGCCATTGCCCGACCGAAAGCTGGTCGGCGGCGTCGGGCAAAACCTTCCAGAAGTCGTCGGGCTCCAGCGTATCTATATAACGATGCGACTCCTCGCGGACCTCCCGCGCCCAGGCGAAGACCTCCTCGACGGTCGGGCCCTTCTTAATCTCCTCGACGGGGACCCAATCGGTCCCGAATACGTCCAACCGGTCGGGGATGACGTCGGACGAAAGGCCCTGGAGGTAGACGCCTACGTGGAACCGCTCCCGGTGCGCTACGTGGCCGACCTGCCAGATTATCGGAAGGCTGTGGGCGTCCGGGACCCAGAAGAGCTGTTCGTCGGTCAGGCCGTCGGCCTCCCGGACCGGGTCCGCGTACCAGAACCCCCGGCCGTAGAGGAAGTGCGCTAGGTCGTTCCACTCATCCATACGCTTTACCCCTTATCAATCTAACTCTATATCGGACGCTCCCGCGCTCTCTTTTTTAATAATATCCAAACCGTGTTTACAATCGCTCTTGTTTTTATAACCCTCAGAAGATACCGCGATTATTTCGTTATTGTCCGCCCGGTACCGCCAACGCCATTCGTCCTTGTTATCTTCGTATATAAAGAATGCGCCCATATTATATGTACCCCCTTTCTAAAAACTAGGTTGATTATATGTCTCATAACAAAAATTACAGAATTGTTTTTAATCGTCCATCTACCTTTAATAATAAAAGGTTTACCGCTTCCAATCGTCATCGAGAATATCCATCGGTAACATACCAACCGGTACACTCTTATTCCTTAACCGTTCTCGAGCCTTCTCTTCTACATGTATAGCTAGAGAAAGATATATTATAGCGGACCTAGCGATTTTTAGAAGTCGTAACGCTTTTTCTTCGAAGTCGGTCCGATTAACAGAATACGCCAAAGAATCGTAAAGCATCTTGAACATTTTGTCGGAGGGTCCTTCGGGCTTGTTAGGTCCCCAAAAGAAGCTATGGATTTTCAAATATTTATGCTCGATATGGTTCCTAATCAGAGCTATTTCTTGCGCATCCGGATTCAATACTTCTTTATAGCTGCTTTTACGTTCGTACAAATCCTTACTTAACCAAAAAAGACCTCTCAATGGCCAATTCTCACGTTTTACGAATTCGTCTCTTAAGCCTTTTCGGTTATTTTGTTTCTTATACCACAATGTCCTCAAACTAACCCTATTTTGACGTATGGACAATCTTAAATAATCGTTTAAAAAGTAACCTAATTTATCCAAAATAGAATACGCCATCCTAAAAGATACCTTTTCTTTTTCCAACGCGATAGAGTACTCTGGGTAATCAAGCGTGTTAAGCAAAAGTACACCCTTATCGGCAAAATGAGGTTCCGTGGACACGATACCCTCATAATACAGGTACCTAGCCGATATATATTCTTGTTTAATTTGGTTAAAAAACCCTTGGTAAGAGGGAGGTTCGTATAAATCAACAGTTATACTTGGGGTCGATAAAACGTCTCGCGCTCCTATACTGTAATCGCCTAAATCGTTAAGGGGGTTCAAAAATAGCACGTTCTCTAAACACCAATTCCTATAACGTACTTCTGCATCCGATTCGCCTAACGTAAAACCCTCTAAATCGTTGCTACTATCTAAGAAGTCTTTATCCAATGCCTTTTCGATTTTAGCTGTAAGTTCTTGAAATTTAGTTCCAACAGCGTCATATTCTAACGGGAGCTTTAACGCTCCTTGCATATCTTTATACGCTTGCCTTAAAAATACTGCTTTGTGACCTCCATCATATAAAACAAGGCTGTAACAAAATAAACCATGACCCCTATTACCGAGCGCCATTCCGAAACCAGGGTCTATTTTTAAGGCTTCGTTCCAATACTCTATAGCGTCTACGAACCTACCTATTTCGTCATGTAAGTTTCCTAAATTGGTTAGTATTTGGCATATACGTTTTTGGGGTACTTGCGCGTCTCGCCCAACCTTTAATGCTTTCCTTAAAGCAATTATTTCCTGATCTATTTCTTCCTGTTCCCAATTCCATATCTCGTTAGTTCCACGTTTTAACAACTTCCTCTTATTCGCCCAAGCGTTACCTTTAAAGTACTCTAGTAAAGTGTATTCTTCATCGTTTAAATCCGTAGTCTCTAACAACGAAGCCATTTCTAGGGCATGTTCCAAACCTTGTACTTTTCTTATATCACCCGATATATCGACCAATTTACCGATATAGTCCAATGCCTCTTCATTCGAATAACTTCCGAAATCCGATACCTCCATCAAATTATTATATATCTTGATTAACCTATTCATTTACACAAGTTCTTCTATTAGAAAAATAGCGGCCTATAAATAGCGTAGAGTTCCTTCTAGCTATTCTTATTCTATCAAATAATACACTCCTCCGGGGAATATTTTGTTTATTAGTTCTATATTCCTATTTCAGAGTACTCTATTATTTCGTTTTAATCCGAAAACTTATTTAGATAACCGCGGTTATGGGATATACTACGCCGTATATAAACCTCTTACCTACAGTTTTATATAGAAACCTTGCCTTACTGCTAATACCCCTCCACCAAATCCACGGTGTTCATAAACTCGTCGGCGCCGGCGGCGACACAGCCCGGTGCGGCGATAATATTTACGCCAATTTCAAATCCTTTTCCTCGGCTCGCGCGTTGTAGGTCCCGGCGCCGCAGTCCGGGCACTTCTCGTCGTACCAGTCGAAGCGCGCGCCGCAGGCCTCGCAAGTCCAGCGCTCGTCCTGCTCCGCCAGCCACGCCTCCGACCCGACCTCTTTCAACCGATCCAGGTTCTTGACCACGGCCGAGTGATGGGCCCACTCGTCGTCCCGAAAGTCGGTCAGTCGCTTGCACGGGTACTCGCCGCAGTCGCAGCAGAACTCGACGCCCTTTTCCACGGCGCACAAAGCGAACTCGCAATCGGCGCGAGAATCTTTCCGCGTATCGGACTTGCAGCCGGCGCAGACCAGTTCCGCCGGGTCCTTCTCGATTTTTTTCGCCAGCTCGTCGACGGTGCCTTTCCGGTTGGCGACCAACACCGGGCAGGCGCCGCAGTACAGACCGCAATACGTGTCGTACCTGTATTCCATAGCCTTTCTCCCTAGTATTTATACCCACTTATCTCGTCCGCCGACGCCTCGACGCCCAGGCCCTGAACCACCCGGTTGGCGAAGTTGAAGCAGCCGGCCACGAGGTTGACGTTTAATATCTCTTCGTCGGTCAAGCCGGTATCCCGGAGCGCTTCGACGTCGGTTTCTTTCACCGTCGCGGGGTCTTTCGTAAGTTTGACGGCGTAGCCAACTATCTGCAAAGCCCTTTCAGATAAACATGCCGAACCGACGTCCTTCGGGTTGAAGCTGGCGCTCTGGTTCGAG
>CBDUXC010000256.1:0-3805 GCA_965371065.1 uncultured bacterium | reverse complement strand
AAGCCGAAGAAATCGAAGAGCTACCGTTCACCCTGCTCATCGAGGATTTGGATATAACGCTCGTGGAACATACGCGGGCGATAACCCGGTGCGCCCGGGCGATGGCGCTTGAGATGGTCGCGGTTTACGGTAACCGGCTCGAGATAGATATGAACCACCTGGTCGCCGGCGCCCTGCTCCACGACTGCGGCAAGTTCGTCGAGTACGAACGGGGGGAGAACGGATACGTCAAGTCGCACCCGGGCCGGATGCTGCGGCACCCGTTCAGCGGGGCGGCGATCGCGCACGCGGCCGGGCTTCCGCCGGAGGTATGCCACATAATCGCGACACACGCGAAGGAGGGCGACGGCGCCCGGGCCACGGCCGAAGCGATAATAATCAACCACGTGGACTTCGCCAACTTCGAACCTTTTAAGATATAGCGTTACAATCTATGGGCCGCGAAGGATATTTTGCTGCTTTCTATGCGTTGTACGACGCCGTCGGGTACTCGCTCTTGGCCGCGCCGGTACTATACGCGCTCGCGTTCGTCGGCGTGCACCTGGGGCACGCGCCGGAACCAAACGGCTTCGACCCGGTCCAGTCCCTTCTCATATTCCGGTTGCTGTACCGTGATATACTTTTGGGCGCCGCGCTCTTCGCCGCTTGCGCCGTCGTACTCGATACCCTAAACGCCGTCATCGGAAAGCTCGCCGGGGCGGGCAAAGGGCTCTTCTCGACCGTTTACCGGCCCGGGCGCCTCGTGATTATTCTCGCCGTCGCCGGCTACGTCGTCCTCTATTGGACCATCTACCCCTGGGCCGGGCCGGTCAAGTTCATCTTCACGTCGGTAATCGTCGCCAGCGGCGCTATAAACGGGTGGGACACCCATAGTTAGAGTGTAGAGGTTAGAATTTAGAGTTTAGGACGTAGAGTTTAGATTATGGGGAAGACGTTCGCCGAAAAGATATTCAGCGGCCGGGCCGACCGGGACGTTGGGCCGGGCGAGATAATCACGGTCGAGCCGGATTTTTTATTGAGTCACGACAACACGGCGGCTATCGCGGCGACCTTTGCGAAGATGGGGGCGGAGCGGGTCGTCTATCCGGAGCGGCTGGTCGTTGTGCTCGACCACTGCGTGCCGGCCGCCGACGCGAAGCACGCGGAGAACCACAAAAAGATTCGGGAGTTCGTAGCCGCCCAGGGCATCGAACACTTCTACGACGTCGGGCGGGGTATCTGCCACCAGGTCCTGCCGGAGGAGGGGTTCGCCCGCCCGGGCTTTTTAATACTCGGTTCCGACAGCCACACGACGACGTACGGCGCCTTCGGCGCGTTCAGCGCCGGAATAGGCCGCAGCGAAGCAGCCGCGATCTGGGCCACTGGCGAGATATGGCTGATGTGCCCGGAGTCCGTCCGCATAACTATCGCCGGAAGCTTCCGGCCCGGTGTAGGGCCCAAAGACCTCATCCTCCACATTATCGGCGACGTGGGCGCCGACGGGATGCTCTATACGTCCGTCGAGTTCGCGGGCGAAACCGTCGAGGGGATGAGCGTCGCCGGCCGAATGGTACTCGCGAATATGGCAGTCGAAATGGGGGCCAAGAACGGCTACGTCGCACCCGACGGTAAAACCGACGAGTGGCTCAACGTACGGGGCGCCGGCGAGTACGAAGCCGTTTACCCGGACACGGACGCGGTTTACGAAAGCAAGTTGGAGTACGACGTAAGCGGCCTGGGACCTACGGTCGCGAAACCCCACACGGTCGACAACGTAGCGCCCGTCGAGGAAATGGTCGGTACGAAGGTGGACCAGGTGGTTCTGGGAACCTGCACCAACGGCCGGTTAGAAGATTTCGAAGAAGCCGCCCGCATCTTGAACGGCCGAACAGTAGCGCCCGGCTGCCGGTTGCTGGTCTTCCCGGCCAGCCGGACGGTCTGGCGCGACGCGATGAAGTCGGGCGTTATTGGGACAATCGAAGCCACCGGCGGGATTATAATGAACGCCGGTTGCGGCCCGTGTCTGGGCGCCCACGAGGGGGTTCTCGCGCCCGGCGAGGTCTGTCTCTCGACGGCCAATCGTAACTTCAAGGGTCGGATGGGCAACCCGGACGCCGAGATATACCTGGCGTCGCCGGCGACCGCCGCCGCGACGGCCGTCGAAGGACGCATCGCCGACCCCAGAGGTTATCTATAATCGCCTGAAAACCCGTGAGGTGAACCGGTATGATGGGTTCTATACTTATTACAATAATCGCTATCGTCGTCGTAGCCGTGGCGGCCTTCGTCGCGATATTCGGCGCGATACTGGTGATTATCTGGGTCGTCAGGAAGACGTCCCGGTCCGGCTAACCGGCCGGCGGCGGAGCGGTAAGTATGGTTAAAGGTACGGTCTGGAAATACGGCGACGACGTGAACACCGACGTAATCTTCCCCGGGAAGTACACGTATACGATTACGGACCCAGCGGATATAGCGTCCCACGCTCTCGAAGACCTGGACCCGGGCTTCGCGGCGAACGTGAAACCGGGCGACGTCGTCGTGGCGGGCCGCAACTTCGGCTGCGGCTCGAGCCGGGAGCAGGCGGCTTTCTGTTTGAAGTACGCCGGCGTGGCCGCCGTGGTCGCGAAGTCCTTCGCCCGGATATTCTACCGGAACGCGATTAACGCGGGGCTGCCGATGGTAGTGTCCAAAGACGCGCCCGAGGCCCTCGCGACCGGCGACGCGGTGGATATAGACTTTACCGCCGGCGAGCTGAAGACCGGCGACGGGAAGGTTTTCACGTTTCCGCCGCTGCCGCCGGAGGTAATAGCCATCGTCGAAGCGGGGGGTTTGGTGGAGTACGTGAAACGCCGATTGGGTAAATAGTCGGGGGCATATACCGATCTCTCGTTTAGTAGGAATACTTACGTTCGCTATGGTTATAACTATAACCGCAACGCCGTACTCGGACTCTGCGTCGGCCACGACTCGACGTTCTATAAGGCGTCCGAAGCTCCGGTAACTACTCTCGCGGTAACGGACCGGGTACTGACCCATAACCAGCCGGCGGCGGTTTAATGTCAGTACGTCCGGCGGCGCCTTTATTAGGAACACCCACGGGCAAAGGAACATGATATTCGACGGTTCCAAGAAATGCGGCGAGTGCCGCCACCTGAACTTTTACGACGCGGTCTTCTGCAACGACTGCGGCGCCAGGCTGCCGAACGTCTGCGTTTTCTGCGGCCACGTGAACGACCCCGACGCGGACTTCTGCATATCGTGCGGCGCCCTGCTCAAGAAGGCGGTGGAGGAGCTGGCCCACAACCTGACGCGGGCGACGTCGTCCGGGCAGGACGCGAAACGGTTCATCGACCTGGCGCACGACGCCAACATGGCCGGGCGATACGACGAAGGGCGCCAGTACGCCTTCAACGCGGCGCTCCTGGAGCCGGACAACTACCTGGCGTACTGCAATCAGGCGTTCTCCCTGCTCCGGTCCGGGCGCGCCGGCGACGCGGCCCCGCTTTATCGGAAAGCCGCCGAAATGGAACCGACCGACCACGTAACCTTTACGATGCTCGGCCAGGTACTGACGATACTAGGACAGTATACGGAAGCAATCGATTTATTCCGAAAAGTTTCCGCGATGGCGCCGGACTACGCGGAGAATTACGATTCGTGGGGCTTTTGCCTGTGCGCGATGGGGAACAACCGGGCGGCGCTCCCGCTGCTGGAGAAGGCGGTCGAGTTGGACCCGGAACTGCCGACCGTCTATCCGAACCTGGCCCACGCGTTGTACCATTCGGGGAAGACCAAAGAAGCGTTCGAGATAGCCGAAAAGGGT
>CBDUXC010000255.1:0-3812 GCA_965371065.1 uncultured bacterium | reverse complement strand
GTCGCTACTAAAGCGTTTATGGAAGCCATCGGCAGTAGGTTGGCCGGAATGTTAGTCGGCGGCGGTATACCCTTCTTACCTTTCTTCCAAGAAGGTGGCTACACCGGCGAATACCAGGGACTTGCGTGGATGCATCCGCACGAGTTCAACATACCAAGAAACGTATTTTTAGGTACAGCCGCACCAAGCCCGGAACTTCAAAGAGCTTTACAAGCCCTACCAAGACACGAAACCCGCTTCTCCGTTCCTAGTGGAGTTCTTTCAGGCGGACCAAGCGGTCCAAGCGTACATTCCGAAGTTCAGGCCGCCTTATCTAATGCCGGGTTAACCCCCGGCGGCGGCGGTGTATCCTTTAATGTAAACGTAACCGAGAAACTAGGCGAAGTAATCGACGTTAAGATTGCCCAGGCCGCCGACAGAGGTAATTTTATTAGAAGTAAACGTGTCGTTGAATAGAAAGACAGGTGCTTTCCTTTGGGCGTTAAAGAGAATAAAATAGCGTTCTTTAGTAACAAAATGATTAAAGACCTCCTTGAGACGCTTGAATCTACCGACCTTGAAACCAATGTGCTTGACAGATTAAAGCTTTTCTGTATGTGCTGCGGATACATTGCGGGTACGCTCCTATCACTCATCTATACAGCCGAGGTAGGTAACGCTTTCGACCCTGATAAATACAACCAATAATATCCTAAATTATATTATTATATTTAAGAGGTGATTTAAACGGATAAAAGAAAGGTAGTAACCCATGAAGGCCCTTACCGAACTACGAGAAGCAATCGAAGAAGCCCCGGACATTGGCGGGTACGCCGGGAAGACGATCGGCGCCGAGGGCTGGTCCTACGGGCTGAGCGTGGGGATCGCGATTGAATAAACGATAAAAAGGGCTTTACGGAAATTAACCTATCGTGTAAACGCGACGAGGTAGACCAGCCCCATTACGAGCTATCGAAAAAGTCGCGATACCGTAATTCGTTAAAAGCTGTAAGGCCTATTTACAAACCGCCGTATCTGTGGTATAATTACTTTGAGGTATGATAATGAAAAAGATCGCTGAAATAACCTTCGTAAAAGAAGACGAAAGAGAGAAAGTACTTAAAGAAAGGGGTATCAACATCCCGGAAGACGCAACGTGTATAGAGTGTGGCTGTCCGATCTCGACCGGAAACTTGGGTATAATTATCCCGAAAGACGATACATACGTTTTTGTGTGTTCGAAAGAAATGTGTATGATATTAGCTAAGTTGGAAATCTAAGGGGATATATGGGTATAGTCGAATTGATGATAGCAATAGGAGTTTCTTTATTAGGTATTTTAACTGCTGCCGCACTTCTTTATAGGGACGGTGCCCTCGAACGTTATTATTCTAAAGCCTTAAAGAACGCTAAAGTCGAGTGTTCCGGAACGACGCGTGGATTTGTGAACATACCTTCTAAAATAATAGTAAACACCGGGCACAGATGGTCAGCGATACGTTTAATATATAAGAGGTTCGTTGCGAGATATATATTACGGAAAAACGTTCCTGAAGTATTGATTATAAAGCCAATGTCGCCGGACGAACAGAAAGCATTCTTAATTAAAAAAGGGTTTTCTAGTATTATGGCTATTAGGGTATTTGACCGACTTTTCGCGAGTAGCCTTATAAACTATGAAACTTATAAATTCGTTATTGAAGAGAAGATGGGAGAGGGGATAGAAATTATTGTGGGTACCGAATTTGAGGAGGGATCGTACCGTGAAGAAATAGCTAATTTAGATTCTTCAGAACACGGCGAGATGGTCGTAATTAACCCCAAGCCTCAAGAAAAACCTCCACTAAGGGATTTAATTTTACCGATAGCTTTTGCTAAACAGAAGGAGGCCGAAAGAGAACAGAAGACGGTAAGCGAAATAGAAAAAGATAAAATTAAGATGATGAGAATAATAGAAGATATCGCTAACGGAAGTTGTGGGGTTTTATTATTCGGTAAGAAACCGGCAATTAAATATATCGATATGATTATCGAAAATATCGGTGGCTTAAATTCTATTTTGTTAGGGGCGCGGGGACGTAAAAATATCGGAGATATGGAATACGGTTCACACAAAACATTTACCGAAATTATACCCGAGTCGTGGAGCGACGATTATGAGAGATGGTCTATCGAGGGGGTTTGGGAATTTTCAAGAACAAATAGAGTAGGATGTTTATGGCATTATTACTTTCGTAAATAATTACGTATTAACTAAATTGAATTAGTTATTTATTATCACGATCCCCCACCTTCGCCACGTGCGAAGGTTTTTTGTATGGTTGACGGGGAGCGGTTTAGGCGTTATTATTCTGGGTTAGAAGCCAACCGTGAACACGCTATACTACGGCGACAACCTGGAGACCCTTCACCTTGCCACTTATAATTTACATTCCGGTAATAGCCGTCGGCCTCGTAGTTTCGGCTACCCCCGCCGAACTAACCGCATACGTCCTTGACGTGTACGACGGAGATACTATTACCGTCGAACTAGCCGACGGTATGGTGGAAAAAGTCCGCCTTATTGGAATCGACGCCCCCGAAATACAGAACAACCAGCACGGCGACGCCGACCCATCGGCCCGGCCGCCCGCGACCACCTAGCGGACCTTATAGACGGCTCACACGTCGTCCTGGTGTTAGGCGTCAAAGAACGCGATCGATACGGCCGGCTACTTGCTTACGTTTACCTTGACGCCCCCGACGTTCGTATCTTCATTAACGCGGAGCTTATCCGGGCCGGTTACGCCGTTGTTTATACCGTACCCCCAGACGTCGAACAAGCCGACGTCCTCCTGGACGCTGAACGCGAAGCACGAGAAGCTAGCCGCGGACTCTGGGCGCGATAACCGCGCCCCCACGAACCCACCTCCCCGACCGCCGCACGGAAACGGGCTTGCCCCGTTTCCTAACGGCATCCCACCCCTTCATAAAAACCGCTATGGAGTGTCGGGCCAAGCCCTCAACTCCGTCTATAACTACCTGGATGCCTTAACTCAACGATAAGATATATTATATTAAACGGGCTTTTAGGAAGCCCGTTTATACGGTCGCTTCGCTTGCGGAACGCTACGCTACACGACACACATAATATAATCTTATCGGACACTGCCCCGATGCCTGAACGGCACGGGCGCAGTGCTTCGCGGCACGCGCTGGGGCGCTTTGTCCCGCCGGGTCGGGCCTTCGCTCGCCCCCCGCTTGCTCCTGAACGTCGCGGCGCCCGGGCTTCGCTACGGCCCTTTTTCCCGCCGGTCCAGCCGCTTGGTTTACGGCACTTTTTAATAACCCACCAACACCCACCCACAAGAACACCACCACTAGAACCCCCACCCAGCGCTTACGGGCAGGAGCGGCGAATAACGCCGACTTCTCTCCTGCCCTCCGCGCCCACCACCCCTTAACCGCACCATCTCAATAAACCCCCTCCAGGCACGGGCTTAAAGCGGAAAAAAGAACCTTCCGCCCGTGCCCCCACCCGAGCTTGCGCGATTCCCGGCGGCGCGAAGTTGGAAAAAAACCCGCTTTTCGAACCGGTCAGCGCAAGCCCCAACTACCCGATCCATAAACCCTCCACGACCGCGCCTTCAAGCGGTAAACAGCCCGGCGCGGCCCCCGCCCGATTGTTGACCCGCCCGCCAAAAATGCTAAAAAAAGTGAAAAACTACTTTCACGACCCCGGGCGGCTCCCCACCCCCTCTAAGACTTAAAAAACTTAAATCCAAACAACATTCTATAACCATACACCAATTAACTACATATAGAGGCACGAAAACGCTTCCCCCCTCATCGCC
>CBDUXC010000254.1:0-3825 GCA_965371065.1 uncultured bacterium | reverse complement strand
CGCAAACTCGTCCCTCATAGTGGTATCCTAGGTTTATTGGCGGAATTTGGTTTTTTCGCGTTCGCTTTTTTCGCGGGGTACGTAATAGTAACCGCGTATATTTTCCGAAAAGCGGCACGTTTAGCAGTGTCATTGAATAAACGTAAAGAACACATCGCGGTCCTAACCGCGGAAGCTGGTTTTTGGGCGTTCTTCATTATCGGGGTTTTTCAAGAAATAGCTGGATCTCGGTTTTTCTATGTCTTTCCGGCGATAGGTGCCGCGATGTACTATAGGTTATTAGCGGCTTCAAAAGGAGAGGACGAAGCTACGGGAAATTCACCGGCTGTTACCGACTAGTAACGGCGGGAAGCGTGAACGGCGTAGTAAGGTTATCGATAAAAAGTCGAAAAGAGGAAAAAACAGCCGCTTTCGCGGATACCGATCGAGCGTCGTATCGTTCATCGTTATCAGTTTATTAGCTATCGTCTTAATATTTTCGCTGGTCATTTTTCCGGGCCTGATATCCTCCTGGCGGTCCACTCGTCTGAACGTAAAGGGCATAAACGAATGCGCCGAAGGTAACCTGGGTAAAGGAGAAGATGCTTTCCGTAAAGCTGTCTCCCTAAACCCGGATAACACCGCCGCACATTACAACCTTGCGCTCGTTTTATTATCCGCGGACGATGATACTACAGGCGCCGCCGAACACTTAACGGAAGTTATTCGCCTGGAACCTGGTTGCGCGGTCGCATACCACAACCTCGGCGTTATTGAGCTTTTCTACCGGCGAAAAACCGTCCTGGCTCTCGAAAATCTACGTCGGGCCGCCGCCCTTACCCCGGAGCGCGCGTCAACCCACCTGGCACTCGGTTACCTTTATGAGTATTCGGGCGAATATGGTAAAGCAAAAGAAGAATTTTCCCTGTGCGCTTCCGCGGACCCCGGCGGTCCGTTGAGCGTTGATGCCGAAGCCGCCTTAAAAGCGTTCGAATCGGCGCCTTTGGTAGACGACTTGGCGGAGAAGCTGAGCTATGAGGAGACCGTTTACGAAATAGTCGTAGCAGGTGACGTTTACCCCTCCGACCCTTTGGAAGCCGACAACGGCGCGCTTTCGCCTTTACGGTTTTCCGCCCCGGTGTTCGACAAAGCATTACTGGCCGTAGCGTGCTTGGCGGCCCCCGTAATGGGAGAAACCGGTCCGGTATCGGCAGAAGTATCCGGAAATCGCTCTAACGCTGGTAGTATAATTTCGAACACGGGTATTGACGTTTTTTGCGTTTTGCCAAACCGGGCGGCAGGTTTCGGACCTGATGTTTTCGATGATACTATTGGTGACTTGGAAAACGAAGCAATAGCGTTTACGGGTCTCGGTTACGATCTTAAATCGGCGGTTAAGCCGGCGCGTGTCGCAACCGAAGAAGTTAGCGTCAACGTTTTAGCGTTTAACGGCTTTTCCCCGACGGGCGGCGCCGGAGAAGAGACGCGGTTAATGTCTGCGCCTTCGTCGGTCGGTACGGTTTTACCCGCCGTCTCCGCCGCGGCGGACGCGGATATCGTTATAGTTCTATTTAGGTGGGCCGAACCTCCACTCGACACCCCGACGGGCGAGATGGTTTCACTGGCCCACACCATAGTAGACGCAGGCGCCGATATTATTGTCGGCGTCGGTACCGAGGTAATTCTCGCCGTCGAAACCTACGGCGACGGCGTTATCGCGTACGGCTTACCTGACCTTCTACCCCCAGCTGACCGGAAACCGTATGCTTATACCCGTCTGCTGGCGGTCCAGTATTCGCCCGAAAGCGGGGTATTGGGTTACCGGTTTGTACCGATATATATCGAGAAAGAACCACCGGATTTCTCGGGCGGCCCAAAGGGGAATTTAATCGATTTCCGATTGGTAGAGAGAGTCCCCGTAGTGAGGTAACAACCCGGAAGGCGACGGAAAAAACGTTTAACGGTAAGGTTGAATAGAGAACAGACCTTCATTTACTTAATTCGGCTGACGTTTTCGCCGTGTAGGCGTTCCCGTTTGGCAAGCTTATAAGGGTCAATATGAAAACTGACGTAATAAGAGTAACTTTTCTCCACGAGAACCGCGAGTTCTTAATCCCGGCAGGCGGCATCCCGCTGTCGAAAGGCGACCTTATAATCGTCGAAACGCCGGACGCGTTGGACTATTGCCGCGTCGTGGAATCAGCGAGTAAATGCACTCCGGTAGATATAAAAGATCCGAAGATAAGGGTGCTACGTAAGGCTACACCCACCGACGTGGAATGGATCGCTACGTCTAGAGAAACCGAAGAGAAAGCCGAACGTTTTTGCGGAGACCTGGTCGAAAAACTATCTCTCGAACTGAAGCTCGTCAACGTGAAGCTGGTTTTCGACGGTACCAAGCTTATTTTCTTCTTCACCGCCGATAAACGCGTGGATTTTAGAAGTTTGGTAAAGGAGTTGGCGAAAGAGTTTAAAACGCGTATCGAGATGCGCCAGATAGGCGTCAGGGATAAAGCGCGCCGGACCGGCGGCCTGGGTATATGCGGACGGCAACTTTGCTGTTCGACCTTTTTATCCGACCTTGAACCGATAACGATGCGAATGGCAAAAGACCAGAATTTGACCCTCAGCCCGTCGAAAATATCCGGGGCTTGCGGGCGGCTTCTTTGTTGCCTTTCTTTTGAAGCCGAAACGTATCGGGATCTGAAAAAGAATATGCCCGCTATAGGTTCGATAGTCAGAACCGTCGGCGGTCAAGGGGAAGTAACGAACGTTCATTGTCTACTGAGGACTGTGACGGTGACGTTGGGTTCCGGCGCCGTTGTAAAAGCGAACCCCGACGAAATTAAAGTTTTATCGACGCCCGAACCCGCGGACGAAGCAGGTAATGAGGAGGAACTGGAAGAATAATAAGAACCGCGTTTAAGCAAAAAAATAGCCGGGTACGGACGCCCGGTACTTTTTTCGTATCATCCGTTTAGGGTTATTACTCCCCTATCAATCTATGCCCGGGCGCCGGGTCTTCGCCGAAGACTTCGCCGCCGTGGACGTAATACCGCCGAGAACGCATACCCAGACCGGTCATTACTTCATAGGTTATTGTCCCGGCCCGCTCAGCGAGCTCGTCAACGGTTATTTCGTCGTCCCCGTCTCGCCCGAGTAGCGTTATCTCGTCGCCCGGTTCGGCTTCGGCGTCTGGCCCCAGATCGAACATTGTCATATCCATACAGACCACGCCGGCAACCGGTACGCGCTTTCCACGGTAGAGCCCCTCCGCCAGGTTACTGAACGCTCTTAAGTAACCGTGTCTATATCCAACGGGCGTCGTTGCGATTAAGCTCCTGTCGGCCGGTACGGCGTATTCACGCTTATACGAAACGGTTTCGCCGCGCATCATCCTTTTCAGGTATAGTATCGGCGTCTTGAACGACATCACCCGACGAAGGTCCAGCGGCTTCTTTACGTCGGGCGACGGGTGCGGGCTGTATAGTATTATCCCGGCCCTGACCATTTGATACCGGGCTTCATATATATCGGTTATCGCTGCGCTGTTCGCTATGTGGTTGCGCGGAAGTTCCAACCCCGTACGGCGCAGCCGCGCGATTATTTCGTTAAAAACGGCCAGTTGCCCGTACGCGAAATCTTTATCGGCCTCGTCAGCGTCGGGGAGATGCGTAATCAAACCTTCTATCGATAAACTTTCCCTTTCCCGGACCGCCGAAACGAAATTGTCTACTTCGTCTACGCGCAATCCGAGACGTCCCATTCCCGTGTCGATTTTTATAAATACGGGGACTTTCACGCCGACTCTTCCAGCGGCCTCGTCGAGCCGTTGGGCGATGTCCA
>CBDUXC010000253.1:0-3827 GCA_965371065.1 uncultured bacterium | reverse complement strand
CCCGGGTCGCAGGGCCGCCGGCGACCGGTATCGTCCAGATATCCCACTCAAGAGGTCCGGCCCTGGTGGAGGTGAACGCTATAGAAGCGCCGTCCGGGGACCAGGATGGGTACGAATCGCCGTCCGGGTCCGTAGTTATCTGCGTGCAGGCTCCGCCGCCGGCGGGTACGGTCCAGATGTCGTAGTTGCCGCTGTGGTCCGAGTCGAAAGCTATCGCGGTACCGTCGGGCGACCAGCAGGGGGCGAGGTCGAAACCGTCGAAGGTCGTTACGGGGAGGGCGGTCCCGCCGTGGACGGTTATGGTCAAAATATCAGTTTTATAAAAACCGCCGGCTCGTGTGGATTCGAACGCGATAGTGGCGCCGTCGGGCGACCACGCCGGGTCCCCGTCAAAACCCGGGTAGTCCGTAACCCGCCACAGCCAGTCGGTGGCGTACGGCTTAGTCGCGAAAGCGACGGCAGTTAAAACACAAAGGGAGCACATCGTAATACGTTTCATATCCAACGACCCCCTACTTGAAGGTTCAGCTAAGTAAAAGTAAACCTACCTGAACATCGCTTTTAACTCGCCGAGGGACACCGGCGCGACGGCGTTGTCTTCGAGGACTATTACCCAGATATCGTCGTTGCCGGACCGGTCCGATTGAAAGGCGAGCATTTTACTGTCAGGCGACCAACACGGGTACTTGTCCCAATGATTTACGACCGTTATCTGAACTTTAGTACCCCCGTCGGCGGGTACGGTCCAAATATCCAGAAACGGCGGGTTATCCCTATCCGAGTGGAACGCTATCGTATTTCCGTCGGGCGACCACGAAGGCCCACCGTCAAATCTCGTGTTGGTTGTTACTTGCATTGCGGTACCGCCGCCGGCCGGGATTTTCCATATATCGTAGTTACCGCTCCTGGTCGAAACGAAGGCGATCATCGTGCCGTCGGGCGACCACGTAGGGCCCAAATCGCTTGCCGGGTCCGTCGTTATTTGCGTACAGGTTCCGCCGCCGGCCGGTACTGTCCATATATCGTAGTTGCCGGTCCTGTTAGAGGTGAACGCTATGGTATTCCCGTCGGCGGACCAGAAGGGAGCCCGTTCTCTAGCCGGGTCCGTGGTTACCAGCGTACAGGTCCCGCCGCCGGCCGGTACGGTCCAGATGTCCCCGCTACCGCTACGAAACGAAATGAACGCTATGGTAGTGCCGTCGGGCGACCAGCAAGGTTCGATATCGCGGTGTACAGAAGTTGTAATATGTGTCGCGGGCCCACCTTCAACCGGAACGGTCCAGATATCGTAGTTACCGGCACGATTCGATTCGAACGCGATAGTAGTCCCGTCGGGCGACCACGAAGGGTAACGGTCGTTAGCCGGGTGGTCCGTAACCTGCCACAGCCAGTCGGTGGCGGTCGCAGTGCCCGCAAAAACAGACGCGGTTACCAGCACGATTAGTAGACAACCAGTTTTTTTCGGGTTAATCATTTATTAGAACCCCCCTTTTTGACGATATATCCGTTAGGTACAACGGACATATTAACAAAAATATCTTAAAAGTCAAAGTTATATTTCGGGGGTTTGAGGCCTTATGTGTAACGAAATAGGTTTACCGTAAATCGGTTATATAAACGGTATATACTGTAATCAGGCATTTTAATCCGTTATCGGCTTTTACGGCCGAGCCGTTAACTTACGCGTAACTCTGTAAAATCACGATTTCCGAGTATTAGTTGTTGCGGGCAAGAGGTACTTCGGTCGGTTTTCGCTTAATTATTAAGAGGAAAACATCTACCTCCGGCGAGCCGAAGAGCCGGGCCGCAGCGAAGTATACGGGTACCGCGACGGCGACGCCGGCGACGGCCGCGGCGCCTTCGACCCAGGGGTTCAGGCCGCCGGGGTAAAGTTCGATAAAGAGCCGTATCGCCGTTATCGGGACCGCCATCACGACCGTGGCCGCCGCGAAGCGGAACACGGCCCGGATTATGCGCCGTGCCCCTATCGGCCCTACGAGCTTGCGGAAGCGGTAGAGGAGGAAGAGCGTGCCGACCGTCGCCGACGTGGAGATAGCCAGGGCGATGCCGGCGCCGCCCAGCGGCCACATAAGTATAAGCGTTAAAACAATGTTAACGACGAACGTTACGACGCCGGCTTTTATCGGCTCCTTCGGTTTCTTGAGCGCGTAGAAGACCGGCGTTACTATCTGCGCCCCTAAAAAACCGACGAGGAATACCGCGAAACCGGTTAGGATGACCGACGCTGCGGCCGTGTCTTCGGCCGTAAACGCGCCGTGTTCGTAGACCAGCCGGACCAGCGGTTCGCCAAGCACGATGAGCCCGACGGTGCACGGTATCCCGACCAGGAGCGCCAGGCGCAATGCGAACGACAGCGAGTCCTTGAGCCCTTCATTGTCGCCTTGCGACGCTTGCCGGCTGAACTGGGGGAGTATTACGTTCGAGATGGAGAACCCGAACACGCCCAGGGGGAATTGGAGGAGCCGCTCGGCATAGTTGATGAGCGATACTGTCCCGATGCCCACCACCGACGCGGCGGCCGTCGCGACGAGGAGGTTCAGACGGACGACGCCTATCGAGAAGAGCGCGGGCGTCATCAGGAATCCGATTTGTTTCACCGCGGGGCTCGCGAAGTTGAACCTGGGGAAGTACCGGAATCCGAGGCGCCAGAGGCTGGGCGCCTGGAGCAGAATCGACCCGACGCCGCCGGCGAGGACGCCTGCCGCGAGAATGTATATCTTTTTTTCGTCGGGCGTCGCGGCGAAGAAGACGACGATAACGCTCAGCGCGGTCAGGTAGCATATGTTCATTACCGTCGGCGACAGCGATGGGACCGTGAACTTGAAGAAAGTGTTGAGGATGCCCATCGCCATGGCCGAAGTCATCATCAACAGCATATAGGGAAGCATCAACCGGGATAGGTTCACGGCCAGGTCGTACGTTTCCGGGTTCAGCTTGAAGCCGGGCGCGATAACCAGGATGACGTACGGCGCCCCGCCGACAAGTATGATAACGACCGCGGTCGTAACCAGGAAGAAGAGAGTATAAGCGGTTCGTGCGGTGCGGAACGCCGCCGCCTTTCCGTCGCGTTCCATTTCGTCGGTGAGGACCGGGACGAGGAACGCCGACATCGAGCCTTCGCCCAATAAGCGACGGAGAACGTACGGGATTACGTACGCGACCCGGAACGCGTCGGTAATCCACGTTACGCCGAAAATCGACGCGAAGACGATTTCCCGGACAAGCCCCAGGCACCGGCTGAGTAAAGTAGTCGCGCCCAGGATACCGGCGGTGCGGACAACGCGATGTTCTTCGCTCGCCGTTTCAGCGGGTTTTTGTTTATGCGCGTTCAACTTTTTTTAGTTTCCGGGGCAGCGGCGGTTTTCTAATCATCGTCAACCGGTAAGCCACAGCTACTCATTTTTTCCCGGTGTCATGTTTCTGTTTGCCGGTACGGTCGCCCGATGTTAATATAAACTCCGCCATGGTAAAAGTGGTTTTATTGGACCGTGACGGCGTTATCAACGTCGAGAGGAACGACTACATAAAGTCGCCGGCCGAGCTCGACATCTTCCCTTACTCCGGGGAAGCCCTCGACCGTCTTCGTAACGCCGGGTACTTATTGTATATAGTATCCAATCAGTCGGGCGTCGGACGGGGGCTTATGGCCGAGTCCGACCTTGACGCGGTTACCGAGGAAGTCGTTTCCGCCGTCGGGCCTTTCGACGGTATCTTCTATTGTGTCCACAAGCCGGACGACGGTTGCGATTGCCGTCAGCCTTTGCCCGGTTGGTTCCGCCGGGCTCTCGCCGACGCGGAACAACGGG
>CBDUXC010000252.1:0-3829 GCA_965371065.1 uncultured bacterium | reverse complement strand
AATTTCCTTCGGGTCTTTACAGTGCAGCCTGAACAGACGAACTCCTATGCCATACTATGGAAACAGTATAATCCAGGGATATCCCGAAGAGTGAGCTCAACGAACTCCAGCACCCCGCCTGATGCAATCAAAGTAATCTCATCGCGCACGCCCTCGTCTTCGAGGAACTTATGTCCGAAGGGCATCTCTTGATAGCCGAACATACGCGAAAATACTTGCGTGAAGAGCATTACTTCCCCGGGCCGACGATAGACCGGGCGAACCTGGCCCGCTGGAAGGAAGAGGGGAGCCTTACCCTCCGCGAAAGGGCGCACGGGGAGGTAGAACGGCACGTCAACGAATACGAGCCGTCGCGCCTGCCCGACTATAATAAACGCGAGTTGACTAAGATAATGGAGGCCGAGGCCCGGCGCCGGGGGATGGACCGGGTACCGGCGCGGGAAGAATGAGAGAGATAGTACATATACCGTTTAAGGAAATCGCGCCGGACGCGGCATCTGTAATAGAAGCTCGCGGCGCGGCGCCGGGTGTCGAGCGGTCGGAGAAACTAGCCGAAACGGCTGAGAAGGCGTGTGCCCTGCTGGGGGAACTCTCGGAGCCCATCGGCGTCCTGGCGGACATAAAGGTCGAGGAATTCGCCGCCGTCTACGAAGGCGAGAGGTTGAACGAACCGGCGACGCCTCTGGCGGACGTTTTCCCGAAGGCCGACGACCTGGCGCTCTTCGCCGTAACGGTCGGGCCGGCGGTGTCGGACAAGATTACCGACCTTTTCGACGCGAGCGAGTTCGCCCTGGGTTATCTACTTGACGCCGCGGCGTCGGGAGCGGCCGACGCGGCCGCCGAATTTGTCGAAAGGTATTACGAACGGCGGCTGGAATACGACGGCAGGTTGGGCCCCGCGTCCGGTATCCTTCGCTACAGCCCCGGGTACTGCGGCTGGGACATAAGCGGGCAGAAGAAACTTTTCGAGTACTTGAAGCCGGAAGAGATAGGGATTACGCTTCGCGATAGTTACCTGATGGAGCCGCTCAAGTCGGTCTCGGGGGTCATCGCGGCCGGGCCGGCCGAGATACACGACTTCGAGATGACCTACTCGTTCTGCCGGGACTGCGTAACGAAGTCTTGCCGCGAAAGAATAAGTTCGTGCTAAACGAACGAACCTGTTCCACGGCGCCGTAAAGAAACCCGGCGTACCGAACACCGCGGAAAAAATCTACGATGACTATGGGAACGGCGGTTCGTAAGAATATACGCGGCGCGTTAGACCGTAAAAAACGTATTGACATATTGATAATCGAATTGTACATTACTAATATCGTGCGATTTAGGAGGTGAGGTGCGTGACGGTTTATTTTTGGTGTAAAGGTCGTACCTGAACGTGGGTTTTCGGGCGATCGGTTATATGATGCAGCGGCCCGAGCGGCCCGGATAGGGCCTACGAGCAAAAGCGGTTATACGGCGGAGACCGGACGTGCACCTTACCGCCCACCTGTTAGCCTATTTTATTCCTTGAATAACGGTATTTAAGGTTAAACGCATCGTCGCTACGCCGGCAGGCGCGTGCGTCTATCGATCCGCGCCGTACCCCGCCGAAATTAATTTAAAATACGATAACAATCGGGAAGTACATAGGAGAGGAATTCAAATGAAAACCCCGATATTAACCTCGCTTATATCTATCTGGTTGGTTGTATCCGCGTGCGTGGCGGCCGCAGAAACAGCGGAACGGACGCTTAAAATAGAGTACGTTGCGACCGTGAGCGACATACTCGAAAGCGCTAAAACCCTCGAACTTTGGGTCCCGGTCCCCAAAAGTAATAAACACCAGGAAATCTCGGACGTTAACGTAGAAAGCCCGTTCACGTACGAAATCACAGAAGACGGAAAATACGGCAACGAGATGGTTTACGTGAAAGCGGAAAATCCGCCGGAAGACGTCGAAGTCACGGTAAGTTACAAAGCCAAACGGTACGCCGATACAGAAGAATTCGGCCGCTGTTCGGATACGGTTATACTTGAACACGCGCTGGAAGCCCAGAAAATGATTCCGCTCGACGACGACATAAAGGAAATGGCTTTTACAGTCGTGGGCGATGAAACGGACGTATTGGCACGGGCCCTCGCGCTGTACGGTAAAACGTACGACCACCTCACGTACGATAAAAGCGGTACCGGGTGGGGCCGCGGCGATTTCTACTACGCCTGTGAGGTTGCGCGCGGTAACTGCTCCGACTTCCATTCGTATTTCATCGGCCTTTGCCGCAATATCGGTATTCCTGCGTATTTCGAGATCGGCGTTTCGATACCGCCGGAGCGCGGCGAAGGGAAGACGGGCGGCTACCATTGTTGGGGTTATTTCTGGCAAGGTGAAAACTGGGTCCCCGTCGATATCTCTGAAGCCGACAAGCACCCGGAGTTGAAAGATTTCTACTTCGGTAATCTGGACGAGAACCGTGTAGCGTTTACCGTCGGACGGGACCTGGTACTTAACCCGCCGCAGAACGGCGGTCCGCTAAACTTCTTTATTAATCCGTACGCGGAAATAGACGGCGAAGTTCACAGCGGCGTATCGAAAGAGGTCAAGTACAAAGACCTGTAATAGTGGTGTAGATTAAACAAATCTTTTATCCGTTCTGCCGGGACAGTAGAAAGTCCGTGTCGGGCGGGCGGGGGCGTCGAACAGGGAATAATACCGCCTGCTTCAGCAGGCGGTGCTTAATCGGCCGAAGGCATCGAACCGCGACTTTAGTCGGGGAGATTAAACGTAATTTCGAAGGGAACCGGGGTTTGTGGAAGTCTTGAACGGGATATTCGAGTCGCTGCAGCAAGGCGACCACGAAAACACCGCCGCCCTTACGAGGCAAGCGGTCGAAAAGGGCATACCGGCGAAGGAGATACTCGACGGCGGGCTCATCGGCGCGATGGACGCCGTCGGCGAGCGATTCCGCAAACATGAGATATTCCTGCCGGACGTGCTCCTTGCGGCGAAAGCGATGTACGCCGGTATGGACGTTCTCCAACCGTTGTTACTCGATGAGGAAGTCCCAACCCTCGGTAAGGTCGTAATCGGCTCGGTCCGGGGCGACCTCCACGACATCGGTAAGAACCTCGTGGGTATAATGCTCCGCGGGGCCGGGTTCGAGGTAATCGACCTGGGCAACGACGTGGCGCCCGAGCGGTTCGTGGACGCGGCCGCGGAAGACGGCGCGCGGGTAATCGGGATGTCGGCACTCCTTACGACCACTATGCCGGCGATGAAGGCCGTCGTGGAACTGGTGGAGGAACGTGGACTCTCGGACGACGTCAAGACCATAGTAGGCGGCGCGCCCGTGTCGGCCGACTTCGCCCGTGAAATCGGCGCCGACGCGTACGGCTTCGACGCGGCCAACGCGGTCGTACGCGTAAAAGAACTGGTGGGTATCAACCGGGGTGGAAGCTTTTCTCGATAGGGTGGCCGCCGGCGAGGTCATACTCGCCGACGGGGCGATAGGAACGATGCTCATCGCCCGGGGCTTGGAACCGGGCGCTTGCCCCGAAGAGTGGACCCTTACGCGGCCGGAGGTGCTCGAGGAGATAGCCGGGTTGTATCTGGAAGCCGGCGCCGACGTGATTACGGCGAACACTTTCGGCGCGTCGCCGATGAAGCTCGCGCCGTACGCGATCTCACCACGCGACTCGAAGAGCGGTTTGCCCTGCTCGGCGGTCATGATCTGCGCCAGGTCCTCCTGGTGCTCCATCAACAGATTGAACCACCGGCGCAGGAGGTTGGACCTTTCGGTGGCCGTCTTCTGCCGCCACTCGATCTGGGCCTTCTCGGCCGCCTCGATGG
>CBDUXC010000251.1:0-3852 GCA_965371065.1 uncultured bacterium | reverse complement strand
AGGTGGACCTCACAACGCTCAAACATACGAAGCAGTTAGGGGCACCGTTCCGTTGGGACCATAACCTGGGCCTTGCTTTCGGCGACGGGAAGCTGTGGATCGGCGGTTACGAAATGGCCGGAGAATTCGGCCCTCGAGAAGATTACTATTGTTGGGTGGACCCTGAAACGGGGGAAGAAGGACCGTGGGTTAACATAGACGAATACCATCTATCCGGCAAAGGGCTCGCGTGGGACGGTTCTAGGCTTTGGATTGCAGGGTCAGCTTATTACGGAGTATTCGATCCTTATTCGGGCGAATTGGTCGAGAGACATGAATTACATTTTAATAACGAAACTGGTTTAGCCTGGGACGGTTCCGGTTTATGGTTGCCGGGATACAAAGTAGTACAATACGAAAAAATATGGGGTATATATAAAATAGACCCGGAAACCGGCGATATTCTGGAAAGAATCCCCCCGCCCTGTGACGGTCCCGTAGGCTTGACCTGGGACGGCGAGGCTCTTTGGGTAAACGATATTAAAGAAAACACCGTTTATCGGGTATCGCCGAAAGACGGTAAAGTGCTCGGTTATTTCTCGTACGACTTTGCCGGACCCCCTTGGGGCCTCGCGTTCGAGTTCCCGTCGGAGTAATCCGCGGTTACGTCCGCACCCGTGAAGTGGATACGTTCCGTTTAACTTGCCCGTATCAGTGGAACTACGCCGGTACAGCCTTCGTAAAACCCGTTAATCCGGGGCACTACCTGGAGACGACCAACAAAGCAGGGCCGGTCTGGCTGCCCCACGACGAAAACCTAAGGTTCCGCTGGAAGAGGTTAGTCGGGACCATCGGCGTAGCGGAATGGAGTTGGACGTTTAAGTTCCCGAGGACGTCGTACCTCAGGAACCTGTGGTTCAAGCCCTTTATGATGCTGGAAAAAGAGGTTACGTGGTAAGTAAATAATTAACGTAACGGAGGGGTTATGAAAGTGACAAAAAAGGTATGTCTATTGGCGCTATTGGTGGTTTTTACTGCGTGCACGGACGGGCCATTTGCGCCTTGGATGGACCTGACGCCCCCTCGTGGGGGTTGGTTGTGGGTCTCGAAAAATAGTAACTCAAGCAGTATATACAAGGTGGACCCTTCGACTGGTGAAAGGATAGATTGGGTACCCGCACCTTTCCCTAAGGATTGGCTCGGTTGGAACTTTGGTCTCGCGTTCGGAGACGGGAAGTTGTGGGTAGGGCTAGACGAGGTTGGCGACGAGTTTGACCCCGGCGAAAACTACTATTGCTAGATAGATCCTGAAACCGGAGAAACGGGCGATTGGGTTGAATTCGGATCGGTAAGCGGTTTAGCGTGGGACGGTTCACACCTTTGGGCGGCCGGCGGCGGTCCAGTTTACCGTATCGACCCCAATACTGGAGAAGCGGAATACCGATTCTCTCTCCCCTTCAACGTATCCGGTTTGGCTTGGGATGGGTACTATTTATGGACCGTGACTTATCCTGAAGCCCACGACCCCGGTATCCGTAAAATAGACCCGGAAACCGGGAACGTACTTCATACGATTCCGAACCCGTGCGAAGGAGCTACGGGTCTAACGTGGGACGGCGAAGCGCTCTGGGTAAACGACGGAAAAAACGCCGTTGTATACCGAGTGTCGCCGGATAACGGCGCCGTGTTGGGTTATTTCGCTTACGATTTCGCTCCTTCTCCGTGGGGCCTGGCGTTCGAGTTCCCGGACGGGACCGGGAACTGAAACATACCGCAGTAGCCATATAATAGCCCCCTTGAAAGGGGGTTTTACGTCCGCACGCGCGAACTCGACACGTTAAGGTTGGTATGTCCCAAGCAGTGGAACGACGTGGGCGACGTGTTCATACCGCCCGTTAACCAGGGCCGGTACCTCGGTACCACCAACAAAGCGGGCCCTGTATGGCTGCCCCATGACGAGAACCTTAGGTTCCGATGGAAACGCATAGTCGGTACTATCGGGGTAGCGGAATGGAGTTGGACGTTTAAGTTCCCGAGAACGTCGTTCCTGAGGAACCTGTGGTTCAAACCTTTTATGATGTTGGAAAAAGAAGTAACGTGGTAAACGAATAACTAAAGGGGCGCTTGTGAACATAATTAAAAAGATAGGTATATTCGCCATCCTCGTTACGTTCCTGGCTTGCGACGACGGTATCTTCTTACCGTATATGGACCTTACGCCACCGAACGGCGGTTGGTTATGGGTAGTAAAAAAAGGCCGTACTACCGGCGGGAGCGCGTATAACGGGGCCATATATAAGGTGGACCTTACTACGCTTAAACATATAGACGGAGTAGGAGCGCCTTTCCGCTGGGACCAGAACCTCGGCCTTGCTTTCGGCGACGGGAAGCTGTGGATCGGCGGATACGAAAGCGGTGGCGAATTCGAACCCACGGAGTATTACTATTGCTGGGTGGACCCTGAGACCGGCGAGAAAGGGCCTTTCATAGATATTAGCGAATACCACTTAACCCCCGGCGGGTTAGCGTGGGAAGATCCTAACCTTTGGGTCGCCGGTGCGGGGTACTGCGCACTTTTCGAACCATATGCTGGCGAACTTGTTAAAGGGTTTTGGCTCAGTATTACGGGGTTAACTGGTTTAGCCTGGGACGGTTCTTATCTATGGGTAGTTAAGCCCGAGGATTCACTATCAGGGGAGAGCGGAATATATAGAATAGACCCTGAAACGGGAGAAGAACTTTACGGGTTCCCTAAACCCTGCGACGGCCCTGTAGGCTTGACCTGGGACGGCGAGGCACTGTGGGTGAACGATATTAAAGAAAACACCGTTTATCGGGTGTCGCCTGAGGACGGCAAAATCCTCGGTTATTTCTCGTACGACTTTGCCGGACCCCCTTGGGGCCTCGCTTTCGAGTTCCCGTCGGAGTAACCGGCTACGTCCGCACCCGGGAATTGGACACGATTAGGCTGACCCGAGACCGTAACGCTAAGCCGTTCCGACTTACTAATCCCCCGCATAAACCGTAACAGGAAATCGCCGTTGACATTCCCCGCGTATTATGGTACGTATTCACGGGCGACCCTAAAATGGCTAAATACATCACCATCATATCCGCTTTTTTATTCCTCACGGCGGCCCTATCAGCCGACATCGGGCTCCGAATCGAGGGCCCCGCCGAACCGGACGGCGGCAACCCGCCCGTCTACGTTACCGACGAGTTGAGCTGGGACACCGGGAAAAAAAGTTACAGCATTTGCTGGTACAAAAGTTCCAACCACTGGCTCGCCGTCGACTTTGACGCGTCCGAAGTCAGCACCACCCCGGTCATCACGAAAGCCCGGTTCTTCACCCGCGACGATTGGCCCAACGAAGGTTACGACGGTTTCGAAGTAGCGATACTCTCCTGGTCCGACGAGCTTAACGAGCCGGACTCGCCGGACTCGATTATCTGGCCCGAAACCGGCGAAGCCCAAATGTTCGTACCGGGCGGCTTACCCCACGGCGACGTGTGGGCCGATATACAAGTGAACTGGATTTGCCCCAGTTACCGATTCGTCGTCGCCGTCAATCAGTACTACGACGAACCGGATTGCGACCCCCTGGCTCTGGACGATAACGAGATACCGACGGAACACAGCTGGATGTACGTTACCAACGAATGGGGTCCGTACGACCCGTCGTCGCTCAACATCGACTACGCGAACCTTATGATACGGGTGGCCGTACAGGACATGGGTATGGAACACACTTTTACACCCGCGAGCTTCGGCCATATTAAAGCCCTATATCGGTAAAAAAACGTCGTACGCCGACAATTCGAAAGCGCCCCCCGGGGGCGTTTTTACGTTAACCCAAATTCCCCTTGCCTTCC